>NZ_JBFPJI010000287.1:0-4113 GCF_040838205.1 Bacillus sp. S4 | reverse complement strand
GGTATATCATTATCATCAGTCTGATCATATATTTAATTAGTCAATTTGTAGATATAAAAAGTATTATTGCAGGCGCAGGGATAGCGGGAGTGGTCATCGGTTTTGCTGCACAACAGATGCTAAAAGATGTCATATTAGGCTTTGCAAGATTAGCGGACAAAGAGTTTCGTGTTGGCGATTTTGTTACTTTTAACGGAACAAATTCAGGAACCATTGAGGAAATTAGTATTCGTTTTATGCAAATTCGTGAATGGTCAGGAAAACTCCTTACCATACCACACGGAGAGATTAGAACGATACAAAATTTTAATAAAGGATGGATGCGAGTTATTGAACGCATCACGGTAAGTTATCAGGAAGATCCTACAAGAGTTAAGGAATTGTTAGAAGAGGTCTGTGTTATGTGTAATGAAAAATTGGATCAAAGTCTTTATAGAGTAGAGGATGAAGCTGTTGAACCATTTAAATATGTTGGAGTTACAGACTTAAATCCTAACCTTAAATATGTAGGATATGAATTTTGTATTACAGGTTTGATTAAACCGGAAGATTATTTTGAAACTTCAAGGCAAGTAAGATTTGAATTAATGTCTATGTTCCATAAAAATCAAGTACAAATGCCAGCAGCGAATATGTTCGTTACTACTGAAAGTTTACAAAATATCCATGTGGGACAATCTTTATCAGACAGTTAATGAAAACTAGCTAATTTCTGTTTTGGTTTAGAATTTAGATTTGCAAATCAGCAGACTTGAATGAACTGTATGGGATATCTCCTAAAAAAGAGCTGAAGGAATTCAGTTCTTTTTGTTTGTAGTATTTAGAAATTTCTTAATGTTATAATGGTAGTTGGTGATGAGAATGAACATAGATGAAAAAGAAATGCATCGTTTAGAAGCATTAAAAGAAATTGCTGAGTTACTAAATGAAGCAACAAACTTACAGGAAATGTTAGGAAAAGTGTTACATACATTATTACAAGTTATGAATTTACAAACAGGGTGGATATTCTTTATTGATGAAAGTGGAAAGCATCGTATGCTTGTAGACCAAAACTTACCCCCAGCTCTTACGTGGCAGGAAAAGAAGCCGATGTGTGAAGGAGATTGTTGGTGTGTAGAACGTTTTGTGAATGGAAGATTGGAAAAAGCGACAAATATTATTGAATGTAAACGAATAGAGGATGCGATTGAATGTAATTGGGGAGAGACCGAAGATGTTACACATCATGCGACAATCCCGCTAAGATCTGGATCAGAGAAATTTGGTTTATTAAATGTAGCCTCGCCCCATAAAACACATTTTTCTGAGGAAGAGTTAGCGTTATTAGAAGCGATTGCATTTCAAATTGGAACGACAATACAACGTATTCAATTAGTTGAGAAAGAACGAAAATATGTAGTAGTAGCTGAAAGAAATCGACTTGCACGTGACCTACATGATTCCGTTAAACAATTGTTATTTTCAATTATGCTAACAGCGAAAGGGACTCTAAATATGACGAAGGATAGAGACTTGCAAGAGATGTTAAGTTATATTGGAGAATTATCACAGGAAGCATTGCAGGAGATGACACTTTTGATTTGGCAATTAAGGCCTGAAGGATTAGAGAAAGGTTTAGCAGAAGCGATTCAAAATTACGGAAAACTGTTAGGGATTCAAGTGGAAGTTCGAATTGATGGAATGGTTTTAATTGAAGATGAAATAGAAGAAGTTTTATGGCGTATAAGCCAAGAGGCATTACATAATTGTAAAAAGCATGCTTCGTGTGAAAAAGTATGTGTTTATTTAAGGATTGAAGATAATAAGCTGCACTTTTACATAGAAGATAACGGAATAGGATTTATACAGGATCAAGTAAGAGAGTCAGCACTTGGTTTGAAAAGTATGAAAGAACGAATTGAATTAATGAGGGGAATTTTTCGAATAAAAGCAGAACCGGAAAAGGGGACAAAGATAGAAATTCAATTACCGGTTTGAGAGGGAGAACATCAGTGAAAATTAAATTATTACTTGTAGAAGATCATCATATCGTTCGAAGGGGACTCGTATTCTTTTTGAAAACGAGAGAGGAATTTGAAATTATTGGAGAAGCAGAAAATGGCGAAGAGGCATTAACATTTGTTCAAAAAGAAAAGCCAGATGTAGTTTTAATGGATATATCAATGCCTATAATGGACGGTATTGAAGCGACAAAACGTATAAAACAATATGACGAGACAATAAAAATTCTTATGCTCAGTAGTTTTTCGGAACAAGATTACGTTTTACCAGCATTAAAAGCTGGGGCAGATGGTTATCAATTAAAAGAAGTGCAGCCAGATCAACTCGTTGCGTCAATTGTTGCGGTATATCAAGGGAATACGAATTTTCATCCAAAGGTAACACCTGCGCTATTAGGGCGGTCAGCAGTCAAGAAAGAAAAAGAGAATCCTTTTTCCATGTTAACGAAAAGGGAGCAAGAAGTACTTCGTGAAATTGCGAAAGGAAGAAGCAATAAGGAGATTGCAGCGGCGCTTCATATTACAGAACAAACGGTTAAAACACATGTTTCCAACGTATTGGCTAAATTGGAAGTAGATGACCGCACACAAGCTGCCTTATACGCAGTAAAGCATGGGGAAAACTAGAAATAAGTATGAATAATTGTGTCATATGCTACGGAAGAATACATATGAGAAATTAAAATGTATAGAGATGCCGAATAAAGGTTTTTCTTCTTTCAATAATTAGGTACAATAAAGTGAAACTTTAATCAGTGGGGGGGGTCATCCCCACTGATTATTAGTTGAACCAATCGGGTTTTTACGGGCAGTTGATCTCCCACCTAACTCCCTTGCATTCATCGAATTTTGAGGTGGGAGTCTTACTGCCCGTTAATACGGGATAAAGCTACTATGGAAGGGGAAGATACACTATGCCTGGTACAAAAAGTGGGATTGGAAAGATTCAGGCTTCGGTAAATGGTTTATCACCGAAATTACGAAGTATTGCCGAACATATTTTGAAACATCCACAAGATGTTGTACATAAATCGATTACGGAATTAGCGGAAGTTACGAATAGTTCCGAAGCAACGATATTCCGCTTATGCAAACACCTAGGTTTTCAAGGGTTTCAAGACCTGAAAATTACATTAGCTCGTGAGATTGTACATACTCCGATGCAAAACATTCATGAGGAAGTATCGGTAGAAGATAATATGGTCACTGTTGCTAAAAAAGTTTTTCATTCACATATTACAGGACTGCAAGATACATTACATTTGTTAAATGATAACGCGTTGGAACAGGCAGTAAGTGCGCTGAATGAAGCAAAACGAATTGAGTTTTATGGAAATGGTGGGTCGGGTATTATTGCGATGGATGCTTATCATAAGTTTATGAGAACGGGTATTTCTTGTATTGCCCATACGGATTCTCATTTTCAAATTATGGGAGCTGGCTTGCTGACAAAAGAAGCAGTGGTCATTGCAATTTCTCATTCAGGCAGTAATAAAGGATTACTTGAAGCATTAGAAGTAGCAAAAGCAAGAGGAGCTCGCATTATTGCGATTACGAGCTATCAAAAATCGGCATTAAGCCAACTTGCTCATATAACGCTATATACTTCGACGCGTGAGACTGAATTTCGTACAGAAGCAAGTTCATCACGATTAGCGCAGCTTAGTTTATTAGATACTTTGTATGTGGGTTTGTCGTTGCAACGACAGGAGGAAACACTGCAAAATTTACAAAGCATACGTGAAACAATTTCAATGAAGCGAATATAAAAAGCTCTTCAAATGAAGAGCTTTTTAGTTTGTTGATGTATCCTCAAGATCTACTTGTCCGTAGAAATACGCAACATGTTCATCTTTAGCCTTTTAATTAGTTTTATCCCGCTATTTGTGGGCAGTAAGACTCCCGCCTCAAAATTAGGCACAGGCGAGGAAGTTAGGTAGGAGATTAACTGCCCGTAAAAGCCAAATCGGTGATATCCCATCACAATCAAGCTAAGAAAAGTAAATACCCCAAGATGAACTACAAAAAAATTGTTTGAAACGTTTTACTTATAGTCATAATCTCCCATCTTTACAACCATTCATTTTTTCAACCTCTATACTCTTTATAT
>NZ_JBFPJI010000286.1:0-4116 GCF_040838205.1 Bacillus sp. S4 | reverse complement strand
AATATATTTTAATGAATGATAGTGTTAGGAGAAATTAAATGATGAAAGCATGGAAAAGTATTTTTGTTTTATGTAGTTTTCTTCTTATGTTAAGTGGTTGCTTCCATCAAGAAGAAAAGAAGGCAGAACCTAAGAAGAAAGAATCTATTCCAGAAACAAAAGAGTATGGTGGGCGTGAGCTTAAAAAAGTAGGACAAAAAGTGAAAGAAAAAGGGTGGGGGACATTTGAATTAGAACAGATTCATTCTGTGAATCAGACATTTGAAGTAGCCCCAATGAAAATTCACGTACAAGACGTTAAAGTTATCTCATTATCACAAATGAGCAAAGATGCAAAAAATACATTGAAAGTGTATACTGCATTAACTCCTGAAGAAGTAAAGCGTAGATTAGGAGATAAAGTGAGTCAAGAAGACGCTGAATTATATGCATCGTTAAGTGGAACAGAGATTAGCGATACGATTCGGTATGTTGAAATTACATATAAGGTAGAGAATAGTGGAAATAAGAACATGCAATTCTTCTCTATGAATGATGTTATTATTAATGACAAACAGCATTTTAATGTAGCGACTCAAAACTTTTTATATGAAGAAGACACACTTGTAGGCACAAAGAGTGTATCAAGGGAAGATTATAAGCCTGGTGAGACACGAGAAGGAATTATCGGTTTAATACTCGATGATGGAAAAGAGAAGGTAAAGGATATTAAGTTTACAACAGATGATTTAGCAGTGGGAGATACTCATGAAGCTGTTAAAGAGCCACAAACTTTCAATATCTCATTTTCTAAGTAAGGTGTGTACTTAAACGAAAACAGTCAGCATAAAAAGTTATGCTGACTGTTTTTTTAGCTCTTTCACATATGAATCTACACTTTGAAAAGGTACTGTAATTTTAAAAGCATCTTTTTGCTCGTTAAATTGTTTTTCATTATAAGGACCGAATCTTTTATTATGCTTTACATCGATAATCCAATAATGTTCACTTTTTTTATTTGTAATTGCTGCGTCAGGATTATTTGGATCTGATTTTTCCTCAATTTGTTTTGTGATAATGTATTTATCGTCCCAAGCAATTTCTGTAATTTTTGCAGGGATGTATTGTGTAGCATATACAGCATCCTGAGAGGGGAAAAGTTCAAATGCATCTCCAGAAGTATGTATGAGTTCATATTCATCGTTAATTGTATAAGTTAAATGGTTTGTATTGCCTGTACAACCTGTTAATAAGAGTGCGGCAAATAGGATTATCCATCTTTTCAATATGGGAACCTCCTTTACAATGCTGTTGTAACACATTGTACAAGAAAAGTAAGCGAAACGCCAGTTTACAATGTTTTTTAGAAGTGGTACGATGAAACGGGTAAAGAAGGATATGAAGGAGTCGACACAAAATGAAGTTAAAGATGCATCGTCCAGCGCTTGTAATGAATCGCATAGGTGCTTCCCTTATTGACATGTTTTTAATCTCAGTTACGTACGGTGCAGTAGTAGCTATTATTACCGGGAACTATAGTGCTATTTTCAATCGTTTTAATATAAGTTTAGGTGACTATAGATATGACCTTACACTTGTTTTCGTATTAATGGCTATAAATTTTATTGTGTTACCTTTTCTTTGGAACGGTTCTACACTTGGTAAAAAGGTAACAAGAACAAAAATAATCTCGTTAACAAGTGAAAAACTAACGTTACAAACATTAATAATACGATTTTTGGTATTATTATTACCAAGCATATTATTACTTGGAGTTCCATTAATATGCAATGTATATATGATGTTATTCCGCAAAGATAATTGTGGCTTCCATGATTTAATTGCAAAGACGAAAGTGATGAGTCTTGTATAATTAATATTTAAATTATAGGTGCTACTAATGAAATAAGACTTTTTATTGTTTGTATATAAAAAGTCTTATTTTTAATTTCGTAAAAAATTTGATTATATAGGGAGGATATCTCCTATATAGTACCTTCCATATTACTGAAGGATGTTTAAAGAAGCGGTAGCTAATTCAAACACCCTATTTCCGTTTTGAATAGATTGAAAATTAAGAGAATGGTATAATGGATATAAATAATATCGTTATATAACAAAGGGGGATTTGCAATGACTGGAGGTAGCTTAATATTTTGGGGAATTCTTATTTTTATTGGTTTAACCTTCGATCAGTATAATAGTAAGAAAAAAAAAGAAACAAACAAGTAATCGCTTACAAGTTGTCGAGTTAACTTTTCCTGCTTGCGGATTAATCTAATAAAAGAGTATACTGAATGACGGTAAGACTTATAGAAGGGGTAATGAAAATGAAGCTTGCAGGAAAGGTTGCCATTGTAACTGGTGGTGGCATCGGTATTGGACGTAGTACAGCTCTTTTGTTGGCTAAGCAAGGCGCAAAAGTAATTGTGACGGACATTGATCAAGAAAGTGGACAAGCAACAGCTGAGGAAATTACGAATCTAGGCGGAGAGGCACTTTTTGTATCCTACGATATGGGAAAACAAGGAGATTGGCAACGTGTTATCAGTTTTGCTATGGAGGCATATAGTCGTGTTGATATGCTTTTTCAAAATGCTGGTCTGTATAAAATAGATTCTATTTTTTCTCGCCAACAAGAGAACGATTCCAATGTACTTTGTATTAATGACGTTTGGATAGAGATAAAACAATTAACGTCATCTTTTATGAAACAGCAAGAAGAAGTGGTGCTCAGTGATTTACCAGTTTTCGGTATTATTAGCACGAGAGGACAATCATTTCATACAATAGAAGCCCTAGTATAATAATGGAAAACCGCCCTCAGTATATATGTGGACGGTTTTTTTGTGTGTATTTTCAGCCATTCTAATTTCTTATCGTATAAGTAGAAACTATACAGAATACAAGTGATTTCGTACCCACTATTTTCTTTGTTTTAATTTGGTACGGGGTAGAAAGAGAATTTGACCGTTTCTATGCATGGCTAGGTTCTCTTTTCTACCTAAAAAAGAAGGTGTTGTATTTGTATGTATACTTAGCGAATACGTTGTTCGGTTTGACTATCAAAGAAATGTGCTTTATTCATATCAAAAGCAAGGTTAATTTGGTCACCAGGTGAAAAGATATGTCTTGCATCAACACGTGCTGCAAAATCTTGATTTCCAAGTTTCATATATAAAATGGATTCAGCCCCTAACAACTCTGCAACTTCAATTTTTGTTGTAAAAGTAGTAGATTGTGAAGCTTCTAAAAATAATAGTTCATCATGAATATCTTCTGGACGAATACCTAAAACAATTTCTTTATTTACATAGCCTTGTTCGCGTAATAACTTCATTTTTCCTTCAGATACTTTAATCTTTAGTGAACTGTCTATAACGAAATCGGTTTCAGTTAATTTTCCACGGAAGAAATTCATTGCGGGTGAACCGATAAAACCACCAACGAAAATATTTTCAGGTGTTTCATATACTTCTTTTGGAGTTCCAATTTGTTGGATTTTTCCGTCTTTCATAACAACAAGACGGGAAGCCATTGTCATTGCCTCAGTTTGATCATGTGTTACATAAATTGTCGTTGTACCAAGGCGGTGGTGTAATTTAGAAATTTCTGATCGCATTGCAACACGTAGTTTAGCGTCTAAGTTTGATAATGGTTCATCCATTAAGAAGACTTTTGCGTCTCGAACAATCGCTCTACCTAATGCGACACGTTGGCGTTGTCCACCTGATAAAGCTTTCGGTTTTCTATCTAAATATTGTTCAAGCCCTAAAATTTGAGCTGCATGTTTCACTCGACGGTCGATTTCATCTTTCGGTATTTTTCGAAGTTTTAATCCAAATGCCATATTATCATACACACTCATATGTGGATAAAGAGCGTAGTTTTGGAAGACCATTGCGATATCGCGATCTTTTGGAGGAACATCGTTCATTAGCTTACCATCAATTGAAAATTCTCCTTTTGAAATATCTTCAAGTCCAGCTACCATTCGTAGTGTTGTAGATTTTCCACAGCCAGAAGGACCAACGAATACGATAAATTCTTTATCTTGAATGTGTAAATTAAAATCTGTTACGGCTGTTACGTTATTATCATATATTTTATAAATATTTTCTAATTTAAGTTCTGCCA
>NZ_JBFPJI010000285.1:0-4134 GCF_040838205.1 Bacillus sp. S4 | reverse complement strand
CCTTTATTTTTTCCACATTAAACACTCCTTTTTAAAAAAATTCCGAATTTTTTACACAAATATATAATAACATATTGACCATTTTGCATCCTCTCTGAGATAGAATGTGTATGTTTTTTTATCTTCGCTTACATCATATGTTTTAGCCACACCAGGAATCGGTTTATTGCCCTCTCCAAGCATATATAACCCCTCAAACACGTTACGCATAACATTCATTGATTCTCCATCAGTCGCCTTTGTTACATCCATTGTTGGAATTTCTGCGATATATGGAAAATGAATGGATTGTTTATCTGCCACTTTACCATTCGCCTTATTTTTCTTATCCTTTTCCACACTACAAGCTGTTAGTAATAAACTAGCACTTATAATCGTTGTAATAACCGTTGTAGTTTTCCCTCTCATTTTTTCTCCTCCTATATATATAAGATACTACCTATTCTATATTACTATATTAAATAAAATAAATAACCATCGATAACAGTTTGTACATTCATTACGGTACGTGAAATTACAATTGAACCACCTTCCGCTACATCTCCTTTAATGCTGATTGTCATACACATATGTATGTTTTCATTATTCTGAATTTATTTTTGTTAAAATTCGTGATTTAAAACCTACAAACTAATTTAACTCTGTATAACCCCCCATTGCAATAGTTGGTTCTATTTTTTTATTGCCTAAACTATGGGGTGCAATAGGTTGACTGTGAACTTGCTGCATTTTTAAGTCCAGGCTATACTTCAAGTGAAGGCGAGGTGAAATATACAAATGGAAAATTTTATTCTAGTACTTGTGGTGATTGCATTAGCCCTACATTTAAAATACGAAGAGTCTATCGCTCCATATTTCTCTATAACTTCAGTCATAACATTAATTTGTTATATCATGTACACGAATGATATAACAAATATTTTAGCATTGACTCTTTGTATTATATTAAATGGATTAGCTCTATGTTACGACTTCAAAAACATGATTATCAGTATTAAGAATTACGTAGCTAATTAATAGTTTTCATTAAAAATATCGTTAATTAACACACAATTAACGATATTTTATCTAAAATAATTTTTTACTTACTTTCGTAATTAATCTAACCGCCCACAAAGAATAGTATAAAATTATAAATCACCCCAAAACTTCCACCACGATTTCTTTTTCGCTGCCGCTACTTCTTCCTGTGCTGTTACAATAGTACTTTTCACATCTTGAATTTCTCTAATCACTCTCATAAGGTTTTCATCTCTTTGCTCTAACCTTTTTTCTATCCTTTCTTCACGTTCCTTCCTATCTTTCATATCGTCTTCAATTAACTTATTCCTTTGATCTATACGATCCCCTAGTCTCTTTTCCATTTCTAACAAGTTCGCTTGCTGCACCTTATTAATTTCTTCTATCATAGCGCTATATTGTTGTTGAAATTGATACTGCATTTGATAAGGTATTGCATCTGTCCCCTGGCTTTCTTCCTTCTTATTATCGATTCCAAATTGCTTTGCAATCATTTTTGCTGCTTTTTCTAAGGTCATACCATCCTGCTTACTCAACTCTACTAACTTTTCAATAAGTAACACATCAAACTCTGTATATTCTCTTCTTCCTCGACTATTCTTTTTTGCATCATATCCTTCACGCTCAAGAATATCTGAATACTTTCTAAGCGTGCTGCCACTCACTCCTAAACGATTATAAACCTCATTAGCGGTGTATACTATCTCCATTTCTGCCATAGCGCTACGCCACCTCCTATAAGAAAAATTCAATAAATGAGGAATAATACCTTTAATAATCAATCGACGAAGCTCGTACTGTCTTTGCTGATTTTTGTCGTTCAAATACCATCAATATTATTTCACCATGTTTTTCTCCGGCATAACTTTACTTCATAAATAATAATTAAAAACCCCTTCATAAAGAACGTAAGTTCGTATATAATAAGAACGTGCGTTCTTATTATATTAAGGAGGAATAACGGTGTATGATTACTCAATTTTTCCAAATCGAATTATTTTATGCGTAGATCTTCGTAGTTTTTATGCCAGTGTGTCGTGCATCAAGATGGGCTTAGATCCCCTGCAAACCAAATTAGCTGTAGTTGGTGATGTTAACCGAAGTGGTTCAATTGTCTTAGCTGCCACTCCGCCATTAAAAGCGTTGGGACTTAAGAAGATGGCAAGGAGCTACGAGATCCCTCGCCGTAAAGACATACTTATCGTTAATCCAATTATGGGAACTTATATTAAATGCTCAAATTACATAACGAAACTTGCTCTACAATACGTTCCTATTGAGGATTTCCACCAATATTCCATCGATGAATTCTTCATGGATATTACGGATAGCATTCATCTATTTGCTAATGATCCATATGAATTTGCTTTAAAGTTCAAACGTGAAATTTATGAGCATACACGCATTGAATGTACAATAGGAATTGGGCCCAACCCATTGATGAGCAAAATCGCATTAGATGTGGAAGCAAAGAAAACCAAAGACTGCATAGCATATTGGAAATACGAAGATGTACCCATAAAATTATGGTCGATACGACCACTCAATAAGTTTTGGGGGATTTCGAGCAAAACAGAAGCAAAGTTAAATCGAAAGGGAATACATTCAATCGGAGACTTAGCACAATACCCACTCAAGTACTTAAAACAAAGTTTCGGGGTCATTGGCACAGAAATGCACTTACATAGCAACGGCATTGATTTTAGCCGTATTTCAGAAAAATACGTACCCGCAACAACTTCTATTGGTAAAAGCCAAATACTTATGCGTGATTACACTATAGAAGAGTTTCCAATTATTCTCCTGGAACACATCGAAGAAGTTTGTTATCGGATGAGAAGGCAAAACAAACTCGCTCAGACACTCCAGTTTTCTATTGGTTACAGTAAAAATTACGCTGGTGGTTTTAGAAAAACTCACACTATGAACCGACCAACCAATTTAACAATGGATATCTATAATGTTTGCACATACTTTTTACACGAGTTTTATACAGGCGAACCCATTAGATCCATTAACGTTTCTTTAACTAACTTAATCAATGAAGGCGAAGAACAAATTTCTCTTTTCGATAACATCATACAACGAGAAAAAGAAGTGAAATTGACTAAAGTAATGGATGAAATACGTACTAAGTTTGGTAAAAACAGCATATTAAGAGGGATTTCTTATACACATAGCGCTACAGCAAGACACAGAAATACATTGTTAGGAGGGCATCGAGCATGAATCATACAAATATACCAAGAGGACGAGGAATGGTAAAGTTCAGTCCATTTTCTGCAATGCCTGAACAATTCGAAGGGATCAAACAGATTATTCAAGAACAATTAAAAGTAGAAAAGCCAGTGTTAGATGAACAACAAATAGAAGAAATAGGGAGAACATTAAATGAAACCCTACATACAAAGCAAGAAGTAAATCTATGGTACTACAAAGACGGTTGTATATACCATGAAATAATGGACATCCAAAAGATTGACCTGTTTAAAAAAACAATCATTACTACCGATGCATTTCGTTTTCAAAATAAGTTTGACCTGGATGACATTGTTGATTGTAAATTACATAATTAATATCAAAAAGGAGAATACAGTATGAATGTAATTCATTTTGAACAAGCAAGAAAAAGAAAAATGAAAGAACTACAAATGACGACAAAGATACCTATTGTTGAACGAATTTATAAAGTGGGTGGAGAGGTAAAGTTTGATGTATCTGGTGAAAAGGAATTACCTAAAACATTTCTAGAAAAAGATGTTACCTAAGAATAGGCGTGTTAAATTTTAGTGTTGATAAAACAACTGAACATTAGAGAAACCTTTTCATTTCGAGGTTTCCCTATTTTCTTGAATAACTAAGATTGTCTTATGATTGAATCTTGTTCTCCAACTCTTGGATTCTCTTTTCTAACTTTTTGTTTTTTTCCATTTCTTGATAAACGAGTAAAAAAGATAAACTCCCCATACAAAAAGCAAGCCATTCCATATTCGCACCCCCAAACTATACAATCATGAGTTAAACGAGAAATAGCCTAAGAGTCGAGGGTATGTCCTTTCCCTCGCTATTCCACACTCTGGATACTCGTTACAACGTTGTTATAGCATATATGAT
>NZ_JBFPJI010000284.1:0-4197 GCF_040838205.1 Bacillus sp. S4 | reverse complement strand
TTACTATATATGTACTTGTTTCGTCAGCACTTTTTGCTTATATGTTGGCATTTTATAAGTTTAAAGGCAAGAATATTACGTTTAGTGTTGTGATGGCAACCTATATGATCCCTGGAGCTGTATCGTATGTTCCTGTATATGTAATGTTAGGGAAGTTTGGTTTGCTTGATTCACATTTTGGATACATGATTTCTATGGCTGTTAGCGTATTCGGTATTTTCTATTTAAAACAAACGTTCCACAAAGTTGGTTTTGAAATAGTAGAAGCAGCCAAAATTGATGGAGCGAGTGATTGGCGAATTCTTTGGAAGATTATTTTTCCAATGACACGATCATCATTTGTAACTCTAGGATTGGTCACATTTATTGGTAACTATAATAATTACATTTGGCCAGCTCTTATTTTGAAAGATAATACACAAAAACTAATTACGAATGGAATTGCTGATTATTTCATTAATAGTTCTTTAGGACGAGATTGGTCACACATTATGGTTGCAAGTACAATCGCAACAGTGCCGCTCTTAATCGTATTTTTAATTCTACAAAAATGGTTCTTATCTGGTGTTACTGATTCAGGAATAAAGGGGTAAGTAAATATTAAAGGAGAGTTGTGGGATGAAAAAACTATTCATGCTTCTAACAGTTATAACATTGTTTGTTAGTGCACTTGCGGGTTGTTCAGGTGGAAAAGGGAGTACGGTTAAAGCGAGTAAAGAAGGGGAGAAGGTTGTTGTTCCATTCATTAATGGAGTAGGGGGCTCTCTTGCAGATCGTGTAGATAAGATTGTGGAAGAATACAATAAAAGTCAGGACAAATATGTAGTGAAAACGACAAAAGCGGGTAGCTACGATGAGTCATATCAAAAGCTACAAAGTGGATTTGCAGCGAATAACCAAGAAGCAATTGCATTACTAGGTTCTGATGTCATTCAAGAATATGCTAAAAAACAGTTAATCGTACCTATAGATGAATATGTTAAAAATGATACTAATTTCAAAAAGGAAGATTATGGAAAAGGGTTTATGGAGCAAGCAACAATTGACGAGAAGTTATATGGCATTCCGTTTTACGGTACAACGCAAATTTTTTATTACAATAAAAAAGCATTAGCGGAAAATGGCTTTACAAAAGAGGATTTAAAGACGTGGGAAGGTGTAGAAAAGGTAGCAAAAACAGTCGCAAAACGTGGTGAAAACGGAAATGTTTCATATGCTGGCTGGATGCCAATGTGGGGGACGTCAAACTTAATTGATGCAGTTCGCAGTGCTGGCGGTAATGTATTAAGTGAAGATGGTAAAAAAGTATTAATTAACGATGACACTTGGGTTTCGGTATGGGAGAAATTCCGTACATGGCTACATGAAGATAAAATTATGAAAATACATTCAGGTGGTACTGGATGGGAATATTGGGATAAAACTGTAATTGATTTAGTTGAAGGTAGAACATTAGGATTTACAGGATCATCTGGTGATCAAGGATTTGTTTTTAAATCATTAGGAAAAGGAATGACGGAAGAAGAACGCCTTAACACGTTTGAAGCATTACCTCAGCCTGCTTGGGGTAATAATAAACCAGCGCCAAAACTAGAAACATATTTGTTCACATTAACGAGAAATATTGATCCAGAAGTAGCAAAAGGCGCATATGACTTTATGAAGTTTGCGACAAGTACGGAGAAAACGGCTGAATGGTCAATGGCAACAGGCTATATTCCTGTTCGTAACAATGTAACAGAGTACGGTCCATATGCTGAATTTGTTAAAAAACAACCACAAGCATTAGTTCCGTTAGAACAAGCCAACAATAATGGAGTGGGACCATTTGTAGATCCAACGGGCGGAAAAATCAATGACGCTTTAAATGTAGCAAAAGATAAAGTAGAGATTGAAGGGGTTTCAGCAAAGAAAGCATTAGATGAAGCAGCTAAAGTTGCGCAAGAAGAATTAGATAAAGTTCTGAAAAAGAAGAAATAAACCTGTTGTAGTACGAACGTGAGGTGCTTTTGAACGAAGGAAGTGCCTCTAAAATTCACTTGAAAAGGTGTGAGAACTATGATCGAAATAACAAGTACGATAACACTCTCTCCATTCGTAAAAAATAAACACTGTTTCCAAATGGATGAAACTGATATTACAAACTTTACATTAACAATTGATCAAGGGGATAGCCGAAAAATTCCGCTTTTACTAATCTTAAGAGATCCTAACGGTTATGTACGTATACAATATCAAACTCCAATTGTAAATGAAAAACTAGTCGTTTCGAAAGATCCAAAGTTTTGTTCTGCTGGTTGTATTGGAGGAGACATACAGTCAGGTAATTGGGAATTAGAAGTCGCATATATCCCTCATTGTGCAAAGAAAGTAGTGAAATTTACTGGGGAAAAAGTTGACTATACAGTAAATATAGAAGTGAATGATCAGTTGGAGCGAAAGTATAGTAGAGAGCATTTTTGTAAGGGCAATGTTTTTATCGATGAAGACCGTTTTAATAAGGTAGTAAATGAAGAACATCGCTGGTACAAAGGGGATTTTCATGAACATACAGATTTAACAGATGGCGAGATAGATGATGAACTTGGAATGGAAGTATGTGAAAAACAAGAATTAGATTTTTTATATGCGACGGAGCACAATATTGTTATGCCATCATATCAAAAAGGAAACACATTAATTATACCATCTATGGAACTTACAACTCCTTATGGTCATTACAACATATTTGGTATAAGAGAATTCATTGATTTTACAGAGTATATAGATGAATCATTTAGCGCTGAAAAAATGAATGCACTATTTTCACTCATGAAAGAAAAAGGGTATTTATTGAGTGTGAATCATCCATTTATGAAGCCTTGGGCGAACCAAGTTAATATTAACTTAGAAAATGTTCATACGATGGAAATTATGTGTGATCCAACGTATAAAAAAAGTAAATCATCTACTTTAGAAGCTTTACGTTGTTTCGATCAAATGTGGTCAAATGGTCTTAAAATCTGGGGAATAGGAGGAAGTGACTCTCATTTACATCCGTCTAAAACATTCCCAGGATCAAAAGACCCATCCATTTACGGTGATCCAGGAACATATGTATTATGTAACGGTTTATCTATTAAAAACTTGAAATTTGCGATTCAAAAAGGAAGAATTTATTTCTCTCGATTTAGAAAACTAGCGATAGATATTCAAAACGAAGGTGAAACGATTGCTGTCGGCGATGAGGCTAAAGGAAATATTGTTTATAACGTTCAAACAGATAAACCGTGTGAGTGGAGACTACTTATAAATGGAAGAACGATTGAAAAAGAATACGGAAGCGATGTAACCTTTGCATTCACTTTAAATGAAGGGGCGTACGCTAGAGTTGAGGGATGGGAAGAGGACGAATTAGTAGCATTTATTAATCCTATTCATAATAAAGTTCAGAATAAAAATATAAAAACATGGAATGAAGTTATAGGGGGAATAAAAGGTGAATAAAGCGATTATTTTTGATAAAGATGGAACATTAATACAGTTAGATTCAGTTTGGTACAAAATTGTGCATCGTGTGTTAGATGATATATTTCAAACGTATCCAAATGAAAAAAGTAAACGAGATGACTACTTAACGATTATTGGTATGAATGATAACAATTTTGAGAGTACGAGTTTACTAGCTTGTCGCACAAATTACTTTATTGCGGCTGCATGGTATTCGTTGTTAGAAAATCAACATGTGAATAAAGAGGGTTTTATTCAAAATGTATGTCTTCTATTCAAAAAGTACTCTACTGCAGATGATCTTGTATTTACAGAAGTGGAAGGTGCAAAGGAAACGTTACGATATTTAAAAGACAATGAATATATTATTGGGGTTGTTACGGCAGACGATGTTGATGCAGCTATTCATTCTCTGAAAATGACTGAGTTATATGATTATGTAGATTTTTTAGGTGCAGATGATGGTGTGAATAGAACAAAACCTGAAAGTGACTTTTATCATATGTTTAAAGAGAAATTTTCACTAACTGAAGAAGATGTGCTTATGGTAGGTGATACATTAACAGACGTTACATTTGCGAGAAATAGTAACATTAAAGTAGTGGGCGTTTTATCGGGTGCGAGCAGGAAGGAAGATTTAGAAGGAAAAGCGGATTATATTTTAGACAGTATGAAGGATATTTCGAAGATTTTATCATTCATGTCATC
>NZ_JBFPJI010000283.1:0-4235 GCF_040838205.1 Bacillus sp. S4 | reverse complement strand
TTAATAAGTAAAGTAATCTTATGAAATATTTACCTTACAAAGTATTTGTGGCCACATTATATATATGTATGCCACGCGAAAAATGTTATGACACTTTTTCATACCCTTTTTCTTTCATACTTTGCAAGTTGTCTCATTATGGTTAAATTCACCCTCAATTTCTACTTGAATGGTGACATGTTCTACATGAAATTTTTCCTTTAATACATCCGTTGCTTCTTTCAATACACTTTGCGTTTCATTACCTTTAATAATAAGATGGCAAGTTAGTACTTGAAAATCTGATGTTACGGACCATATATGTAAATCATGAACTTCTTTTACAATAGTAATATTTAATAATGTATTTTTCACCTCTTCAGCATCTATGTGCTGTGGTGCGCCTTCCATTAATATATGAACTGTATCACGTGTTACACGCCATCCACTTATAATAACTAAAATTGACACAAGAATACTAGCAACCGCATCTGCGGCATTCCAATCAAAAAATTTAATAAGCAACGCAGCAATAATTGCTCCGACTGAACCTAATAAATCGCCTAGTACGTGTAAGAAAGCACTCCTTAAATTCAAATTCCCTTTCACATCTCCGCCTCTCATTAATATCCAAGCTGATAAAATATTAATAAGCAAACCAAGTACAGCAATAATGAGCATCCCATTACTAGCAATCTCCACCGGTTCTTTAAAACGACGAATTGCTTCAATAAAAATATATACTGAAATGACAATAAGAACGACACCGTTACATAATGCCGCTAACATTTCGACACGCTTATACCCGTATGTTTTTGCAGCCGTTGCCGTTTTCTCTCCAAGCTTGAAGGCAAGTAAGCTTAAAGCGAGAGATACTGCATCACTTAACATATGCCCCGCGTCAGATAATAGTGCTAAACTATTCGTTACAAACCCACTAATAACTTCAGCAATCATAAAACTTGTCGTTAGTAGGAAAGCAATTAGTAACGCCTTTTTATTTTTGGAATGACCGTGATCATGTGAATGTCCCATACTAATGCTCCTTTAAGTGCAATATCTGTATGTTAGTATGAAACAAACTCACTCCCTTTATCCCGCATTAACGTCCGATTGGTGAAGGCTAATAATCAGTGGGGATGAACAAAACCCCCACTGATTAAAGTTTCACTTTATCCCGATTCCTTCTGTATACACACTTCGCTACTTTTCAAACAAGTCCTTTTTCTCAAATAAAAACAAGACTACTTCTTTTTTATTTTCATATTGTTTACTAATGAAAGAATTTTTAAGGAGGTTACTTAAATGAAACGTTTATTTCTCTGTATGGAGCGTGAACTTGTTGTAATAAAAGAACAAGATGGTAACTACGAAACGACTTACCACTTACAAAATATGCAGCCTACTTGTATTGCAGTTGATCCATTTCAAAAGAATCGTGTATATTGTGGAACATTTGGACGAGGTCTATGGTTAAGCGATGATGGTGGGGATTCATGGAGACCAATTGGAGATTCTTATCGTTACTTTGACTTTCCGAAAGAAGACGGTATTTTACATTCTTCAATCACTTCCATTACGATAAGCCCTAATGAACAAGTTAACGGATATGGAGTCGTTTATGTAGGTACAGAACCTAGTGCTTTATTTCGTTCAGAAAATGGCGGTGTAACGTGGACTGAACTTAAAAATATGAAATCATTATTATCTTCTTATACGTGGGCTTTCCCGCCTAGACCTTTTACCCATCACGTACGCTGGATTACAATTGATCCAAACAATCCAAATACAATCCACGTTTCCATCGAAGCTGGTGCTGTTATTCAAAGTAACGATAAAGGGCATACATGGATTGATAAAAAATTCGGTGCCCCTATCGATGCTCATCAATTACTCATGCACCCTGAAGTCCCAAATCGCCTTTATGCATCATGTGGTGATGGGTTTATGGGCGGACCTGATCGTGCCTATCTTGAAAGTTATAACAGTGGAAACAGCTGGATCTCATGTAGTGACGGACTTGAACATCATTATTTATACAGCATGGCTATCGACCCAGCTGATTGCGATACAATTCTCGTGTCTGCTGCACCGAGTGCTGATCTCGCTCATCACCGTATTCCTTATGAATCTTATATTTATCGAAAAACGAAAGATACTCCTTTCGAGCAAGTACAGCAAGGTCTACCATCTGCAATCGGTACAGTCATTTCGATGTTTGCTACAAATCCAGCCGAACCACATACGTTTTACACTTTAAATAACAATGGCATCTTTCAATCCACTGATAGCGGTGAAACGTGGGAACAACTAAACATTCCTTGGAAAGATGAGTATAAAACACAGCATCCACATGCTTTACTTGTAACTAGTTCTTAACAAAAAGCGACTGCCTAATTATTTATTTTAGGCAGTCGCTTGTCTTTATTTCTTTAAATCAATGACAATATCATCTAGAACAATATCTTTACTCTTCGCTTCTTTTTTCGGCACTTCTATTTTCTTCTCTTTCCCATTAACATACTCTACTCCACCATGATTTTCAGGTGTATGAACTTGCAAGTGCACGTGAGGTGTAACGATAAGCTTTGTTGCATTTTCGTTTAACTTTTGGAATGTGGAACTCCAATGGATATTGTAAGGATCGTTGCCACTTCCCCCATTTCCTTCACCCGAATAATCATTCCCTAAATCATCCGTGACCCTCAATTCAACATCTACACTATCCCATTCTTTCCTCGCACCCTTAGAAACTTCTTGATTGTAATAAAGAATAAATGAAACCGGCGACATTGCGACCTTTTCCATATTTGCTTTTATACCTTCTTTTTCCGAACTCCCACTAATTGTTCTCTCTTTACTATCCACTGATTTTACAGTTAACGCGAAATTCCAATTACCTTGTATTGATTTTTTCCTATCTGGCATCTCTATTCTCTCTATATTCCATCTAAAGTTTACTTTGTCCTTTTTATTACTACCATGGTGCGTCGTTGTTACCATACCTACATACTTTTTTTCAGTAACTTTAGTCATTTTACCACTTCCTGAACTACCATGAGCGTCCATTATATCCAATCCGCCTATTATGATAGGATCATCCCCTAAGTCTTGCTCACTTTCCAGTGAATACGTTATAGATACTGTTCTGCCATCAGAAATTACATCATTAATGGTAACCTTAACCCCATTACTCTCCCTCGTCATATTCAACTCAGTCGAAAACTCTTTATAATTTTCATATAACCCTGTTCTACCATTATCTAAAAATCGGAATATATCCCCTACTATTGGTAGTCCTCCAGCGTATGTAGGAAATCCGATGCCAAGCATGGCAACTGATACTCCTACTAAAATAGATGCAGCAGCGACACCTTTTTTCCAAGTTTTCATCTTTTTCTTCGTACGCATCGATTGTTTTAAATTACGTTTCACTTTTTCTTTTTCAATTTCAGAAGTCTCAATTTCCTTAAGTTCTTTTTCATCTATATCAATATCATTTAATAGTTCATAAATGTCTTTCATATTGCACTACCTCCAAAACTAATATTCGTAGCATTTTGTTGTAGTTTCTTTTTTCCCCGGTACACACGATTATCTATCGCTGCTCGAGTTAACCCTAATTTCTCTCCGATTTCCTCTGTCTTCATGCCAAGGAGATATTTCATAATGAATACTTTTTGATCTAACGGTTCCAATTGATTAATAAGCTTCAATAATTCTTCCCTATCTTCCATAACGATTAATTCGTCTTCTGCCGATTTTTCCGTACTTATATGAAACTCATCTGAAATGATTTCTACTTTTTTAGTTGCTTTCCGGTAATAATCAATTGCTTTAAACTTTGCAATCGCTGCAATCCATTTTTTAAAATCACTCGGCTCTCCATGAAACTTATTTGCGTTATTCCAAATGGAAAGAAATATATCATTTACACATTCCTCTATGAGTCCATCATTTTGAACTGGAAGAAGAACTTTATGCGTAATCCCCTTTATGAGTGGTAAGTATGTATCGACAACAAATTCTAGCGCATCTTCTTTTTGTCGCTGTAATCTTTTTATAAAATTTTTCTCATTTGATTTCATGTAGCGATTCCCCTTATTTTTTTGTAAAAGCTTTTACACTCTATATAACGTCCAGAAAAAAGTTTTCTCTCATCTTTTTTATTATTTTTTGTATGTAATGGAATACTTTTCCTTACCTATTGTCTCATATAACTTTGAATTTGAAGAAAATTTTCTCAAGTCTACAAT
>NZ_JBFPJI010000282.1:0-4246 GCF_040838205.1 Bacillus sp. S4 | reverse complement strand
ATATTATTACTTATGTAAAGATTGTTCAGTTATCAAAACTGAAATACAAGGAACATAATGAAAATAAGACTGACTCATCCTGTCAGTCTTATTTTTGATGTGTCACATCATTAACAATGGCATGAAATATGTCTTTTTGCGTGAAATCATCTGTAAAAACAGTTTCTTTATCAACTTCAATTGTATCGTGCGGGTTATACCATTTACTCAATAAATCTTCTCCAAATTCAAGTCGTTTTTCTCTCGTATTATGCCGTCTAATCGTTTCTTCAAGTGATAAGTCAAAATAATATGTATAAGCGTTTCCTTCGAAATAATGTATTAATTCTTTCAGCATATCACCGTATCTACGACTGTTCAGTATACCTTCTAAAATAACAAATTCACATTTTCCTTTTCCGTACTTCGTAATTTCAAATAGTAAATCATGAGATAAGTTACCTATTGTATCGTGAACTTTTAGCATATCTCTGCGCACAACGTCTTGTGAGACTAAAAGTGTTCCTTGCCCGAAATGTTCTTGCAGTTCCTTTGCGATTGTTGTTTTGCCACTTGCGGAGTTTCCGCGAAGAATGATTAATGTCGATTTCAAAGTCTCATCTCCAAATTGTTTTAGTAAGCGCTTCTCGCCAGTTTATAGAAGTTATTGCTTTCAAAGTGATATGAGACATCGTAAATAACCTCCAGTTTATTTGTGGTTTGATTATAGGAACTCTTTATTTTAAAGATACAATATTTTCTTGAAAAATAAACAGAATTATTGTAAATTAATGATAATTAAAATTTATATTGTTTAAAAGCTATGAAAGGAAGTAGTAACAAGTATCTTTTCTTTTAGAGAGTCGGTGGGTGGTGTAAACCGATAGAAAGCGCTTGTGAATCCGTCCTTGAGCGAAATGTGGAACCCTTCAATGTGAAGTTAGTAATCGTTTCCGGTTAAAAACCGTTAATTTTTTAAGTGGAAAGCTTACATTTTCTATGCTTTCAACTAGGGTGGCAACGCGGGTTAACTCTCGTCCCTTTTATAGGGACGGGAGTTTTTTGTGTTTTTTTAGTGAAATTCCCTATCTTAAAAGCTTAACGTGAACGAAGAAGATGACATTAGTCACTTATTAAAGGAGAGATAAGACATGTTAGATGTAAAAGTATTACGTGCTAATTTTGAAGAAGTAAAGAAAAAATTGATTGGTCGCGGTGGAGAGTTTCTTGAATTGGATACATTTGAAGAATTAGATCAAAATCGTCGTGAACTGTTAGTAGAAGTAGAAGAATTAAAAAGTAAACGTAATGGAGTATCTGATCGTATTGCGAAGTTAAAGCGTGAAAAACAAGATGCTAATGAACTTATTAGTGAAATGCGTGAAGTAGGAGAAAGTATTAAAACGTTAGATGATGAGTTACATAATGTAGAAGAGAAATTGAATTCTATATTATTGGCATTACCAAATATACCTAATGAAACAGTGCCTATTGGAGCATCAGAAGATGATAATGTTGAATTACGTAAGTGGGGAGAAATAAACGAATTTTCATTTGAAGCAAAACCACATTGGGAAGTTGCTGAAAAATTAGGATTACTAGATTTTGAGCGAGCAGCAAAAGTAACAGGAAGCCGCTTTGTATATTACAATGGCTTGGGAGCACGTTTAGAGCGAGCAGTAGCTAACTTTATGCTAGATTTACATGTTGAAGAACATGGATATACAGAAGTGATTCCACCGTTTATCGTAAATAGCGATAGTTTAATAGGAACCGGACAATTCCCGAAATTTAAAGAAGATGTATTTACATTAAAAGACACAGATTACTCTTTAATTCCAACGGCGGAAGTACCATTAGCGAACTATTATCGTGACGAAATATTAAATGGTGCAGAATTACCTATTAATTTTACCGCTCATACGCCATGTTTCCGTTCTGAAGCTGGTAGTGCAGGACGTGACACGAGAGGACTTATTCGCCAGCACCAATTTAGCAAAGTTGAAATGGTTAAATATACTAAGCCAGAAGAATCATACGATGAGTTAGAAAAATTAACTGCGAATGCCGAAAGAGTACTACAATTATTACGATTACCTTATCGAGTTATCGTATTATGTACAGCTGATATAGCATTTCCAGCTGCGAAAACATATGACATTGAAGTTTGGTTACCAAGTTATGGGGTATATCGTGAAATATCTTCTTACTCAAACTGTGAAGATTTCCAAGCGCGTCGTGCAAGCATACGTTTCCGTCGTACACCAGGTGCAAAACCAGAATTTGTGCACACATTAAATGGTTCTGGGTTAGCTATAGGGCGTACAGTAGCAGCTATTTTAGAGAACTACCAACAAGAAGACGGCTCAGTTATAATCCCAGAAGTATTGCGTCCATACATGGGAGGAGTAGGGGTTATTAAATAAGAATGATGTTGATTTGAAATAAAGTTTAACAGTTTATAAAATGCTAATAAAGAGGTGCTACATGTTATTTCAAAAAGAAAATTTATTAGTTAGATATGTAACAAAAGACGATGCACCTATCATTTCAAAATGGTTAACAAATCCAGAAGTTTTACAGTATTACGAAGGAAGAGATAATCCGCAATCTGTAGAAGAGGTACTTGCCCATTTTATACATAATCCAAACAGTAATGAAAAAAGATGCTTAGTAGAATTTGATGAAATGCCGATCGGTTACATTCAAATGTATCCAGTTGATTTTGAATGGAAAGCGTTATATGGATATGAAGAATCACAAAATGTATGGGGAATGGACCAATTTATCGGTGAACCACTCTTTTGGGGAAAGGGAATTGGAACAAAACTCGTTCAAGCAGCAATTACATACATTATGAAAGAAGAGGGTGCAGAAACAATTGCAATGGACCCTAAAGTAAATAACGAACGTGCGATAAAGTGTTATGAAAAATGCGGATTTAAAAAAGTGAAGATTTTAAAGGAACATGAACTGCATGAGGGGAAATTAGAAGATTGTTGGATGATGGAATATAAACAATTATAATGATTTATGAAAGGGCTTATACAAACAAAGGGAGCTGTGTGAAATGAAAAAGGCATTACTAGTTATTGATGTGCAAGCGGGTATGTATACAGCAGGAATCCCAGTACATAATGGGGAAAAGTTTTTAGAAACGTTGCAAGAACTTCTTGGGGAATGTCGTACAAATGATATTCCGGTTATTTATGTGCAACATAACGGGCCAAAAGATCATCCGTTAGAAAAAGGTACAGATGGCTGGAAAGTACATGCGGCGATTGCACCGCATGAAGGAGATCTTTTCGTTGAAAAGACGACACCAGATTCATTCCATAAGACGAACTTAAACGAAGTGTTACAAGAAAAAGGGATTGAGCATGTTATTATTTCAGGAATGCAAACAGAGTACTGTGTTGATACGACAACGCGCAGAGCGTTTAGTGAAGGGTATAAAGTAACATTAGTGAGTGATGCGCATAGTACGTTTGATACAGATGTATTGCGTGCTGAAGATATTGTGAAACATCATAACTTAGTGTTTGGAGCATTTGCTGATGTTATTACGTTAAAAGAGTTAAAAGTAAAAGCGTAAGTATTGAAGTGGCTGTCTCTAAATGGAGGCAGTTTTTTATTTGCGGATAGGCCGTAAAACATTGTCGATAAATCGATATTCCTTGTCGAATCGTTGATTTATTCAAAAAATCATTAATATAATTTCATTCACCGTATTGATATCATAAAAAAACAAAAAGGAGCGCCACATCGTCAAAAATTCGACTGATGAGACAGCTCCTTTTTTGCACCATTAATTATGGCTTTACTTCTTCTTATCTTTATCCAACACATTCTGTTCTTCAGCAAACTCCGTACCATATGCAAACCGGCGATTAATTCGAATATTATCATTGTTGTGCCTTGTGTGGGAATTGGAAAAGCGATGGACGATTACTTCTGATAATGTAAAGACGATGGCAGAAAGGATACTGCCCCACGCAATTTGCATGTAGTTGTCTAATAAAATATTACCGAAAATCCAAACGCTTAAATACGTAAGTAAGAAATCCGTCATAATGGCAGCGGAATTGCCAATTCGATTTAAAACAATTTTATCAACAAACATATAAGAAACGATTGTGACGAAGAGACTAAAAGAAATGATTTGGACGAGCGTTGCTGGGAAAAATAGAGCTAGTCCGATACTAAAAGCGATGATGCATGATATAAATTTAATAAGTATTACAGTAATATCACTCAATATTTACAC
>NZ_JBFPJI010000281.1:0-4248 GCF_040838205.1 Bacillus sp. S4 | reverse complement strand
ATCTGAAGAAGAAAAATCAAATAGAGAGACAGACTTATACAAAATAAGCCTTGGATGATCAAAAGAGGTGGAGAGATGCAACAATTTTTATTAAAGAGTAAACGAGTATTAAGTAATCATTTTGGATTTTTCGTATTTGCAGTTATTTTACTTTGGTTAAAAACATATGCAGCATATGTGATAGAATTTAATTTAGGGATATCGAACACAATCCAAAAGTTCTTACTGTTTTTCAATCCGCTAAGCTCAGCAGTTCTATTTTTAGGGCTCGCATTATTCGCAAAGGGGAAACGAGCTTACATTTGGGTAATTGTTATTAATTTGCTAATGTCTATACTTTTATACGCCAACGTAGTATATTACCGCTTTTTCAGCGATTTTATTACGTTCCCGACATTAACACAATCGAATAACTTTGGAGATTTAGGTAATAGTATTTTTGCATTGCTACACTTATATGATCCACTATATTTCTTAGATACAATCATTTTGATTGTTTTAGTCGCAACGAAATTTGTAAATCCTAAACCAATCCGTGTTGCGAAGCATAAATTATCTCTAGTATTTGTAGCAGGTATTTTATTCTTTAGCGTTAACTTAGGTCTGGCAGAATCTGACCGTCCTGAATTGTTAACAAGAACATTTGACCGCAATTATATCGTGAAATATTTAGGGGCGTACAATTTCACGATTTATGATGGTATTCAAAGTGCGAAAGCATCAACAGAACGAGCATTAGCGGATGGAGATAATATGACAGAAGTTAGAAACTATCTTACATCAACTTATGCAAGTCCAAATCCTGAGTATTTCGGTAAAGGAAAAGGAATGAACGTAATTTATATTCATTTAGAGTCATTCCAAAACTTTTTACTAAACTACAAGCTAAATGGCCAAGAAGTTACACCATTCTTAAACTCATTTACAAAAGATGCGAATACGTTATACTTTGATAACTTCTTCCATCAAACAGGACAGGGTAAAACATCTGATGCGGAGTTCATGTTAGAGAATTCAATGTTTGGATTACCACAAGGATCTGTTTTTACAAATAAAGCTCATAACACGTATCAATCAGCACCAGCTATTTTAGGTCAACAAGGATACACATCAGCAGTGTTCCACGGTAACTATAAAACGTTCTGGAACCGTGATGAAATTTATAAATCATTTGGTTTTAATAAATTCTTTGATGCGTCATACTATGATATGAACGAAAAAGATGTAGTAAACTATGGATTAAAAGATAAACCGTTCTTTAATGAATCAATTCCATTATTACAAACGTTAAAACAACCGTTCTATTCGAAGTTCATTACGTTATCGAACCATTTCCCTTATCCTATCGATAAGGCAGAAGCAACGATTGAACCAGCTAAAACAGGTGATTCATCAGTAGATACGTACTTCCAAACAGCACGCTATTTAGATGAATCTGTAAAAGGATTCATTGATTACTTGAAACAATCTGGTTTATACGATAACTCAATTATCGTTATGTACGGTGACCATTACGGTATTTCAGATAATCATAGTGCAGCAATGTCTCAAATAATGGGTAAAGAAATGAACTCATTTGAAAATGCTCAATTACAACGTGTACCTTTAATCATTCGCGTACCAGGAATGGAAGGCGGCGTACAACATCAATACGGCGGAGAAATTGACGTTCTTCCAACGTTATTACACTTACTAGGTACAGATACGAAAAATTATGTCCAATTCGGATCAGATTTATTATCACCAGAGCATAAACAAGTCGTTCCGTTCCGTAACGGTAACTACGTAAGCCCAACAGTTACAGCACTTAACGGCAAATATTATGATACAGCGACTGGGAAACCTGTAGAATTTACAGATGAAATAAAACAAAATGAACAAATGGTTCAAAAATCACTAAAATACTCCGACCAAGTTGTTAACGGTGACTTATTACGATTCTACACACCAGAAGGATTTACACCGGTAGAACCTTCTAAGTATAACTATAACCATCGTGATAACAATAAAACGAAAGTGAAGACGACTGAAGACGGGGAAACGAAATAAATAATAAAAAAACCTACTCGTATGGAATACGGGTAGGTTTTTTTGTTTTAAGATTTACTTTCGGATTTTTGTATTGCCGTTTTTTTAGGCATGAAACATGCAATAATCAAAGCTACAAAAGATAAGACTAACATAAATGCGTAGGCATCACTTGAGCTGAAGATAGAAGATAATTTCTTTACTTGCATAACTGAAATGTTTCCATTTTCACTAGATAACTGCGAAGCATGTGAAGTGGATTGAATTGTGTATACCGTGATAATAACTGCTGTTCCTATAGCACCAGCTAATTGACGTACGGTATTATTCACTGCGGAGCCATGTGAACCCAATTCTCTTGGTAAAGCGTTTAAACCTGCTGTATTTAAAGGCATCGAAATGAAACTTAGTCCAATGCGTAGAATAATAGTACGAACCATTAAATACATATAAGTGGTGGATTCGGTCAAGTCAATTACACCCCACATTGATATAATGATACATATTAAACCTGTAATAAAGAGTGGTTTTGCCCCGTATTTATCAAACATTTTACCTGTGATAGGTGATAAGAAGGCATTAATTACAGCGCCAGGTAATAGAAGTAAACCGGATTCAAAAGCAGTGAAACCTCGTCCATTTTGCAAGTAAATCGGTAAAAGAATTAAATCAGCATACATAATCATCGTAATGAGTACGTTAATGACTGATGTAAGAGTGAAAATTTTATATTTAAATACGGATAAATTTAATAGTGGATCGCTAGACTTTATTTGACGTAAACAGAATAGCGTTGTAACAATTATTCCGATGATAATTGTAGTAATAACAACTGGATGATCCCATCCTTTGCTTCCAGCACTACTAAACCCGAATATAATACAACCAAAGCCAATCGTTGATAAAATGACACTTACGATATCTAATTTTGCTTTTGTTGTCTCAGCGACATTCATTAAATATTTTAGCGCGAGAATAATAACGATTAATACAAATGGAGCTAATCCAATAAATAACCATCTCCATGATACATATTCAATAATAAAGCCAGATAATGTTGGAGCGATGGCTGGCGCAAAAATTATGGCGAAGCCGATGGTCCCCATAATACTGCCACGCTTTTCACTAGGGTATAAATATAAAATAACTGTCATCATTAGTGGCATAATAATTCCTGCGCCAACTGCTTGAATCATTCTTCCTGTTAACAAAGTGCCAAAATTCATGGCGCATGCACAAAGAACAGTCCCGATAAACAAAGAGAGCATCGAGCTAATAAATAGCTGCCTTGTAGTAAATCGTTTCATTAAAAATGCTGTAATTGGCACTAGAACACCATTTATGAGCATAAAGCCTGTCGATAGCCATTGCACTGTTGCAGCCGAAACATCAAATACTTCCATCAAATTACTCATCGCCACATTTAATAGCGTCTGATTTAATGTTGATAAAAAACAGCCGGCAATGAGCACAACTAATATAATTTTTTTATTTCTTTCTGATATTTCCTTTTGCATTGGTAAACTCCTTCGTTGTTTTCTTGATTTATCGACAATGTGTCGATAAAATTAATGGTAACAAAATATATTTTCTTTGACCATGAACAGTTTTTTTGAAAATGTTCACTACTCGACACAGATGGTATGCACTGTCGAGTAAGTAAAGAGAAAATCTATAAAGGAGTTTCAAAATGTCTACACCTAAAAAAGAAGATCCACGTACAGTTCGTTCAAGAGAAATGTTTAAAAATGCTGTTTTTTCTCTCCTATGTGAGAATCCTAGTATTTCAAGCTTAACGGTTCAGAAAGTTGCAACAAAAGCAGGATTAAATCGGACTACCTTTTACTTACATTATCAAGATATTCAAGATTTACTAGACCAAATCACGAATGAGATTTCAAATGAACTTTCAAATAAAATTGCTGATTTAATACATGCAAAAGATTTATCAGAAAAACAAAAGCTAACACAATTACTTGATTATTTATATATCCACCGAAATTATTTATTTATATTATTTAAAATGAATCAATTTGAGGAGCAATTATTTTTATTTTTAAAAGAGTTAATAGAAACGAGAAGAGAGAATACGAAAAAGAATTTGCCAGATGACTATGTTGCGGTTGATATTAAAACAGCCTCTTTGGTAGGTATTATCATGTGGTGGATAAGGAATGGACTTCACTTTAGTTCAGATTATATTGCAAATCAAATTTATTT
>NZ_JBFPJI010000280.1:0-4257 GCF_040838205.1 Bacillus sp. S4 | reverse complement strand
GTTTTATAGCAATGAAAACATTTTCTTTATCACATAAACCCTCTACATGATTTAAAGTTATTTTTCATTTCCACGGAAATAATTAAAGAATATTCAGAAAATAACTTTTGTAGTAGACTCATATTTATAGTCAAAGCATTTTCGATAGAGCTCTTTTATTTCATCATAAGATGGAACTCGTGGATTGTTACTTGGACTCCCACTTTCGATAGCATCTTTCGCCATTTTAGAAATAGCATTTTCAAATTCTACTTCATCAATTCCGTATTCTCTTAAATTAGGAATACGAAGATCAAAACAAAGTTTCTTAATTTCAGCAATCGTGTAGTTCGCTACTTCTTCATTAGAATGAGAATACAAATCTTTGTTTAAGCTACGTCCTACTTCCGCTAACCTTTTTATTGCACTCATTTTTGTAAACTCTAAAACTGCAGGTAATAGTATTGCATTCGATATTCCATGTGGCACATGAAATAATGCCCCCACTGGACGAGACATACCATGCACTAATGTAACAGATGCATTTGAAAAAGCAATCCCAGCTTGTAATGAAGCAATCATCATTGCTTCCCTTGATTCCATATTATCTCCATCTTCATATGCGATACGTAAATATTTCATAATGCTTTCAATAGCTGAAAGAGCAAGAACATCTGTAAGAGGTTGTGAAACTTTAGAAATATAAGCTTCAATTGCATGGCATAATGCATCTACTCCCGTTGCTGCAGTAATATGAGGTGGTACCGAACTTGTAAAAATCGGGTCTATTATCGCAACATGAGGGATAAAGCTTGGATGTTTTATCATCATTTTCACATCTGTTTTTTTATTCGTAATTACTGCTACACTTGTTACTTCCGATCCAGTACCAGAAGTCGTTGGGATTGCGATTAGCGGTAGTGGATTGTATTCTATTTCTATATCCTTTTGGACGTAATCTTCAATTTCTCCACCATTTGTATATAACACTGCTACTGCTTTCGCAACATCAATACAACTTCCTCCGCCAATACCTATGATAAAATCGCATTTTCCTTCTTTACAAATAGATAACGCTTCTAATACGTGCAAATTTGTAGGCTCAGTATTTACTTCATTGTACGTAATAACAGTAATCCCTTTCGCATTTAAGTGATCCACACATCTTTCAACATAACCCAACTTCTCCATAATTGTATCACTTACAATAAAAGCCCTTTTCCCTAACTTTCTTGATTGATCCCCTAGTTTTTCAAACGAATTTCTCCCATATAATACAGACTTCGGCATACGAAACTCAGCAACTTCTTGCAAGTACTCCACCCCTTCTATCCATAATAAATATTTGCAACTACTCATCCATACATTTCATTTAGAAGTTTGATAAAGAGTATTATTCCAGCTAAAATAAGCTCCTTATTAACTATAGAAAGTTATTTTCATTTTTCAGTATATAGATTGCTGCCATGAAGATACAAATGGACCTACACCTTTCTACCTTCTTTGTTTTAAAACTTTGCGCTTGGAAAGGCCCTGACCGCTCCTATACATAGCCAGGTCCTCTCTCGACCAACTAAAAAAACTTTTCTGCCGATTTTTCATAGAGTGACTGAGTAGTTACAATAAATATTTTATTATGTAAAATATCAATCTGATAAATATTTTCTTTTCGTATATTAACTAGTATTAATAGATTCCTGTTAAAGTATAGAACGCGATGACTGCAAATACAGCGACCGTTTTCAAAACTGTAATAGCAAATATATCTTTATATGACTGTTTATGTGTTAATCCTGTTACCGTTAGAATAGTAATAATTGCACCATTATGTGGTAATGTATCCATTCCGCCTGATGCCATTGATACAATGCGGTGCATAACTTCTAATGGAATATCATATTGATTGGCCGCTGCAATAAATTTATCTCCCATCGCACTTAAAACAATCCCCATTCCTCCTGATGCTGATCCAGTAATACCAGCCAAAATATTCGTCGTTACTGCCCCATTCACTAATGGATTCGTGAAAGTTGCAGAGATGCTATCTCTCATAATTGCAAAACCTGGAAGTGCTGCAATAACACCGCCAAATCCAAATTCAGCTCCTGTATTCATTGTTGCAAGTAGCGCTCCACCAATACTTGTATTCAATCCAGCTTGAAATCCAGTTACTACTCGTTTCCAATATAATAAAAGCGTTGATAAAATCCCTATAATAAGTGCCAATTCTACAGACCAAATTCCAACTACCGCACTTAATTCTACTTTTCCAAATGCTTTCATACCAATAGCTGAGAAATCAAAACCATTTGGATACCACTTTGGTATCATGATTGTGAAAACTTTATTCATTACACCTACTAAAATAAGTGGTACAAACGCAATTACTTGCTGTACTCTTGTGATTTCAATACTGCTTAGTATCGGTATATCTTTTTGTTCTAATTGTAAAGATGCTGCCATTTCAGACTTTCCATCGTTAAAACCAAAATACCCTTCTCCTGCTGCTTTTGCCTTCTTACGCCTACTCTCTAAATAAAGTAAACCTAACGTTAAAACAAAAATTGCGCCTAAAATACCAAGTATCGGTGCTGCATAAATATCAGTTTTAAAAAAAGTTGTAGGTATTACATTTTGAATTTGTGGTGATCCAGGAAGCGCATCCATTGTAAATGTTGCTGCTCCAAGAACGATTGTGCCAGGGATTAAACGCTTTGGGATATCCGCTTGTCGAAACAACTTAGCCGCAAACGGAAATATAGCGAATACCACTACATACACACTAACACCGCTATACGTTAAAATAGCTCCCATTAAAACAATCGCTAAAATTGTACGTTTTTCTCCAACTAACTCTACAATCGTCTTTGCGATGGAATCAGCGATTCCTGACATTTCTACTACTTTCCCAAATATTGCTCCAAGTAAAAACACAGGGAAATATAATTTAATAAACCCTACCATTTTCTCCATAAAAATATTTGAAAAGAAAGGTAATACAAAACTAGGCTCTGTCAAAAATACCGCAAATAATGCAAAAATCGGTGCGAATAATATTACAGAAAATCCTTTATATGCTACAAACATGAGTAAACTAAGTGCTAATAAAATAATAACTAGCTCCAATTATAACCCTCCTTTTAAACTGAAAATTCAATCTTTTGACAACGAACTTTCACTAGTATTTCGAAACCTTTTATTTCATGACATTCCTCCTCTTTTTATCCCGCTATTTGCGGGCAGTATGACTCCCATCTTAAAATTCGGCGAATGTGCGGAAGCTAGGCGAGAGATCAACTGCCCGTAAAAGCCCGATTGGTGAGGGCTGATAATCAGTGGAGGATGGACAAAACCTCCACTGATTAAAGTTTCACTTTATTACAAATTTTTCATGCTAAAATTGTCTAATTATAGTATTCGATTACATATGTAAAATCCCTTTAAACAAAAACGATTTCATCGTCATATGTTATAAAGGGATTTCTAGGTTCTATTTCTATAATTTTATCGTACTATTCTCTATACAAAAGCTTTGTAACTCTTCGACATCTTTCACTATATGACTCGCCCCAGCATCACTCAATTCATTCTCATTACCATATCCATACAATACACCTATTGAAGCAATTCCGTTACTGTTCGCACCGATTACGTCATGCTTTCTATCACCAATCATCACCATTTCTTCTTTTTGAAGTTCTTCATTTGTTTGTAAAATATGAGCAATTATTTCTTCCTTTTTTATTCTTGTCCCATCTAAATTGCTCCCAACAATCTCTTCAAAAAAAGATGTTAACTGAAAGTGCTCTATTACTTGTTTCGCAAATACAGTAGGCTTTGAAGTTGCTACAAACAAACGATTGCCAGCATCCTTTAATTCTTGCAATAGGGCCCCAATTCCATCGTATACTTTATTCTCTAATAAACCACTTTGCTTTAAATATTCCCGAAAATAAAACACTGCTCGTTCTACTTCTATTTCATTCATATTATATCTATCTACAAAAGATTGTTGTATTGGTGGGCCGATAAATGAATCTAACTCGCTTATATTTACTTCTTCGATCCCGATTTTTTCTAACGCGTATAGAACAGAATTTATAATCCCTTCTTTCGGATCAGTTAATGTTCCATCTAAATCAAATAGAAATGTTGTATACATATTTCATTCCCCCACTGATTTTATATGTACCCCATTAAGGCCATTCTCCTACTTACACCTTTACTATACTATCACCATTCAACTTTTCAGAAAATTACTTTTTCTACCCCTTATAC
>NZ_JBFPJI010000279.1:0-4264 GCF_040838205.1 Bacillus sp. S4 | reverse complement strand
GTCTATTACGTATAAAAAAGGTGTTTTTGGTAGTTCTCTCATTTTGTAATGCAAGAAATACAAGAGGAGTGCTATCCTGTACATTTGTTAATTGTATCGGCATGTAAAATACCTATACAAAATCCATAAATTCTTGAAAGAGGTTGAAAATGTATGATAGTTTCAAAGAAGTTTTTTCACATTTCGCATTATAAAAAGATGTTACCTGCAGTATTACTTTCATTTGTAACGCTTATAGGTTGTTCCAATAGTAATATTCAATCCGAACCACCGAAACAAACCAAACAAGAAAATACAAGTAATCATTCTTTTGTAAAGCTGGAAAAAGAATATGATGCTAAACTTGGTATTTATGCATTGGACACAGGTACGAATCAAACTGTTACTTATCGTTCAGATGAACGGTTTGCATACGCATCTACCCACAAAGCCCTTGCTGTTGGAGCACTGTTACAAAAGAAATCAATAGAAGATTTAGATCAAAGAATTAAATATACTAGCAAAGATCTTGTGAATTACAATCCAATTACTGAAAAATATGTAGATACAGGTATGACTCTGAAAGAGCTTGCGGATGCTTCCATTCGATATAGCGATAATACTGCACAAAATCTTATTCTTAAACAATTAGGTGGGCCAAGTGAATTCAAAAAATCACTGAGAGAAATAGGAGATACTGTCACAAATCCTGAACGTTTTGAACCAGAATTAAACGAAGTGCAGCCAGGAGATACTCGTGATACTAGTACCCCAAAGGCATTAGTTACTAGTCTTAAAGCTTACGCGCTAGGCGATATACTTTCAATTGAGAAACGGAACTTTTTAATAGATTTGATGAAAAAGAATACTACGGGGGACAACTTAATTCGTTCTGGAGTTCCAGAAGAATGGGAAGTAGCCGATAAGACCGGCTCTGGGTCTTATGGAACAAGGAATGATATCGCAATCATTTGGCCACCAAATAAAAAGCCAATTGTTCTTGCGATACTTTCTAATCATGCTAAAGAGGATGCGAAATACGATGATAAACTTATTGCAGACGCAACCAAAATAGTGTTAGATTCTTTAAAAGTAACGAATAAATAATTACGCCTACTTTACGGCACATATAGTTTGAAAGACATGTACGTATCTAATCGCTAAGATGTATAAGTGAATTTATCCAAATTATTCAATACCGAATAAAAAGCATCTCTTTGTAAAGATTTACTATGTTTTAAATGAGCAAATATTTTAGAATATATAGCTTTTGAGCAATCAAATTTTAGTTTTTTGAAATATAGTATGCTGCACTGGAGAACAGATCAATCCACTATAATTGTCGAATATTCTATACTTAGTTTTATCCAGGCTGATATACTATAAACACAATAATTCTAGAAAGGTGATGATGTTATGTATGAACAACAAAATAATAGGGATAGAGATAAAAAAATGATGTTTTCTATGCAAGGAATTCCCACAAATAAAGTTAACATGAATCAATTACCTAAATGGATTAGGATTTTCGGCTATTGTGCGTTTGGTTGGATGATAGTATTTAGTTTAATTATGATTGTTGGTTTAATTCTTCAATAATAATACTGATAAATGGTTAAACGGGACAATATTTAGATCATACATCTAGGTAATGTCCCGTTTTGTATATGTAATTACTCAATGATATAGTAAACCGATCATAACAAAAAGAACCTGTAGAAAATCCTACAAGTTCTTTTTCAAATATTGTTAAAAAGGGAACAACAAACTATCTTAACATTCAATACAAGGAGACCATTTTGATTATGGCTTGGTTTTATTGTATATCGAATATAAATATTTGAAGAGATCAATTTTCGAAAATTATGTGAATTAAAAACCTAGGGTGTTTATATTAGATTTCGTTTACTACCAACTTCTTATTACTTAAATAAACTGCACGATCTGATTTTTTAGCAACTTCCTGTGAGTGCGTCACAACAATAATGCATTTATTTTCTTTATGTGCAAGTTCTTGAAACAGTTCTATTATATCCATTGCCGTTTCTTCGTCGAGGTTTCCTGTCGGCTCATCCGCAATCAGTAAATCAACATTACAAGATAACGCTCGAGCAATTGCTACACGTTGTTGTTGCCCACCACTTAGTTGCAGGACGTTTCGTTTCGCTTCTACTTCTGTGAGTCCTACCTTCTCTAATAATTCTAATGCCCTTGCCGTTTTATTTTGCACTTTAACACCTGTAATTTCCATTGCTGTTAGGACATTTTGAAGAGCAGTCATATAGGTAATCAAATTATAAGATTGGAAAATTACCGATACATTTTGATTACGGTACCGATCTAAACCAATTTTTCGAATATCCTTTCCATTAAACAGTACATAACCATTTTTAGGTATATCTAGCCCACAGCCTAAGCTAAGAGTTGTAGTTTTACCAGATCCAGATGGTCCTAGAATCGTGTAGAAATGTCCTTTTTGAAAAGAAAAGTTAACATTGTCTAGTATCGCTACTTTTTTTCCGTTACTTTCATAATAATAATCTAAGTTTTTAAATTGTAAAATCGTTTCCATATCGAGCCTCCTTATTCATCTTTTAAAAGAATTTGTTTTGGATTCAGGCGTAGAATAGATAATGCTGGAAGAAGCGTTGCTAATATAGCAATAGCTAGTCCGATCCCCCCCATTTTCCCTACATCTTCTCCTGTTACACTTACATCAATTTTATCAATTGGATCTTCTTTTTGGTTTTGTAGAGTACCACCAGGTCCAGACATCATTACAGTACCATTTTGTGGGGTGTCTGTTTCTTCGCTTGCTGTAGCAATTTCACTCGAAAGTAAATTATCCCCTATATATTGAGAAACTTTAGCTCCTGTTGTTATGGATAATCCAAATGCTAAAATAGCGATACATACTACTTCTACTACGAACTGCGCCATCAGTTTCCACTTTTTCTCTCCAATGGACAATAGAATCCCCATTTCCTTACGACGTGCTTTAATCGATAACATAATGATTAACCCTAATATAATCGCCCCTGCAATCGATACAATATAAATAATCATTTGAGAAGTAGAAGAGATATTGTCGATAGGATCAATCATTTGTTTGTACAACGAGTCATGTGCATCTAATTTATAATAATTAAAATCAATATCAGATTTTTTTGCTTCTTTTTTAAATGCTTCAATGTTTTGTGGATCTTTCAAGAAATACACGACTTGAATGCTACTTATACCTTGATCTACTTCTAATTTTTTCATAGTTGAATGCGGCATATATAGTTTATTAGCTGGATCCATTATAGGAGGGGCCTGTTGACCCATGGCTTGCTCATTCGTTTCGTAAATACCGATAATTTCAACCTCCAGGGTTTCCTTCTTATCCCCTGATTGCACTTTAACTTTGTCTCCTACTTTCAAATTGTTTAATTCCGCTAAACGTTTTTCCATTAAAGCTACATTCTGATCTTTCATCTGTTCTGTAATTGGTTTCCCATCAATGATTTTACTTTTTCCATTCTTAAAGCTTTCTTGTAATGCAGTTTTGCGAACTCCCTCAATCATAAAAGAAGAATTCATATCTATTTCTGTACCAGAGCTTGAACCGCCTCGTACAGCCGCCATTCCCACTTTACCTTTTCCTTCTTCTTCTCCTTCTGAAGCTCCTACTAGTTTAAGTCCATCAGAAATTCCGAAAGTATTGGTTATGTAATTATAGTCTTTTACATACTTTGACTTCGCTAATTGATCTGCTTCTTTTGTGTTGAGCTGCGGCGGCTTAGGCATCTCTCCAGTTTCTCTAGCTTGTTGACCTAATTTGTCAAAATCAAGACCTAAAGTAACATCTGCACCTAGTTTTTTTCTTGCTTCATCAGCAGCTTTTTTTGATGCATTTTGGATTGTGAATCCTGCCAACACTAAATTTGTAACAATTAGGAAGACTGCCATCAAAATTAATGATGTTCCTACTCTTTTTTTCATACTGAGAATTGCGCGTTTCATAAAATTCATTTTTTCTTACCTCCTTGATAACTTATATTCTATATAGGTTATCTAGAGTCTATATGGAGCTAATCGGTAGTTTATCTAAAGATATAAGGAGTTTATGTGTAGTTATTCAATGACCTGGTCAAGAAAAAATGGAACACAAATTCAAAAACGCAATCGTTTTTGAATATTGGTAAGGAGGTAGTCCATTTAAGGAACTTTAGATAGAATAGAGGTTAAGCTTCATTGAATGATAGCATATAGATCCATGCTTATTATATAATTTCTATACAAC
>NZ_JBFPJI010000001.1:0-66000 GCF_040838205.1 Bacillus sp. S4 | reverse complement strand
GTATAGCATATGTTTTTCTTAGATGATATGTTTTTGTTTTAGTATAAAGTGAAACTTTAATTAGTGGGGGTTTTGTTCATCCCCCACTGATTATTAGCCTTCACCAATCGGGCTTTTACGGGCAGCAGGGCTCCCACCTAACTTCTTTGCCCCAGCCGAATTTGGAGGTGGGAGTTTTACTACCCGGCGAATAGCGGGATAAACTGAAAACTTGTGTTTTCGCATTTCCTTTGGTATATATGAATATTGTTCATAAAAAGGTCGGAAAGGAAGACATCAAGTTGAAGACAGAGAAATTTTTTACCCATCCGATTGGCGTGTTTATTGCTGCAATAGTAGCAACATTTTTATGGGGAAGCGCATTTCCCTTTATTAAATTAAGCTATGTTGAACTTGGAATTCAGCCACAAGAAGTCGGGGAACAAATATTATTTGCTGGCTATCGCTTTTTCTTATCTGGTGTAATGCTCTTATTATTTTTTAAAGCGTTAGGAAAAGATATGAAGTTCAAAAAAGGAACAGGAAAGCAGTTAGTTCAAATTGGCTTGTTTCAAACTTTTCTTCAATATATATGTTTTTATATTGGAATGAGTTACAGCTCAGGAATTGAAGGAGCGATTATTTCAGGAACATCATCATTCTTTCAAATTTTACTCGCACACTTTTTATATAAAGATGATGCTCTAAATAGGAGAAAAGTAATTGGAGTAGCTATCGGTTTTTGCGGTGTGATTTTAGTGAATGTACCGAGTGATGGAAGTTTATCATTCCATTTTGGAATAGGTAGCTTATTACTTCTTGGAGCAGCGATGATGTATTCGTATGGAAACATATTAGCGAAAGAAGGTAGTAAAACGTTAGATATTGGGTATATGACAGCATATCAGATGATTTTCGGATCAATTGGTTTGATATGTATAGGTGCATTTCAAGTTGGAATGATGCCATTCGCATTTAATCTACATGCAATACTTATGCTCATATATTTATCGTTCTTATCAGCAGCGGGATTCTGTATATGGAATACAATTATGAAGTATAACAAAGTAGGGAAAGTCTCGATGTATATGTTCTTTATACCAGTGTTTGGTGTGCTACTATCAAGTCTGATTTTAGGGGAAGCAATTCATTCCTTTGTACTATTTGGTTTAGCATGTGTCGCAGCGGGAATTATTGTAGTAAATCGTAATCCGATTAAAAAGAAAGTTGAGCAAGAAAAACAACTAGCATAGAGAACAGAAAAACGATTAAAATGGAAGAACAGTATTGTTCTTCTTTTTTTACATAGAAAAAGGAGAACGTGCTATATGTAACGAAAAAAAGATAGAAAAAGCATTTATTGAGGAGAACATATTATGAATGTACTTTACATTGTGTTAGTCGGGCAAATTATTCTTTTTTTAATGGGAGCAATTTATGCAATAGGACAGACGAAAAGAACGAGAAATAATATGCCGTTACCTTTAGCGGTTCGTCTTATTCTTAGTTTTTCTTTAACAGGAAGTGCAATTTGGATATGGTTACAAGATCCATCGGTTGAGTACAGTACGTGGGTTGCACTCGGTATGACATTGTCAACTGTAGGGGATTTATTTATGGCAGGATTAATTCCAATTGGTCATCGATTAATTGGAGGAATGGTTACTTTCGCGCTTGCACATTGTTTCTATGTGAAAGCATTTTTACAAACAGGTATTTCATGGAATGGTTTTTGGATCGGTTTACTCGTATACGGACTCTTTCTAATTATAGGATGGTTCTTTTTTATCCGAAATGAAAAACAGGATAAATTGTTTACGATTGGGGCTCTAATTTACGGTTTGTGGGTTGGAGGAATGGCATGTTTTGCATTCGCCTTATATTACGAGAATACAGGAATATGGTGGGTGCCAGCACTTGGTGGTTTATTGTTTGTGATTTCTGATTTTATTATCGGTGTGACAGATATCGGGGGGCGCAAACTGAAGTATGAACCACTTTGGATTTGGTTTACATATGTCGCGGCTCAGATGTGTATTGTATATGTAGGATTATAAAAAGATACTCTCAAAAATAGTTGATAGACTATTTTGAGAGTATCTTTTTTATTGCTATGCTACTATATTTTTTTGTTGTAGAGCAGAAAGGCTATATTCATCAGCTGCTTTATAACCTTTAGATAATAAATCATTGATGTAAAGTTTGTTGTAAATGAAGCAGAATACTAGGTTAGAGAATCCGAATGTAAACATGCCAGCGACTAAAATGATTAGAAACCATTTCCAGTCTCCACGGAATATAGCAGGGAAAAAACCAAAGAAAAATACAGTCCAACTAAAACCAATTTTTGCTTGTTTAATTTGGCCTGTATTTTCATTTTTAAGCATAACCTTCATAGAAAAAGTCCTCCTAAGTAAATAAAAATAGAATAAATGCAAGTTATAGTATATCAAAATAATATATTTTTGAATATTATTATTTTGAAGTTTGTAATATTGAGATTATTAAACTCAGAATTTTATGGAAATTCATGAGTTGAAGTACTTATAATAAAAGTAAAAAGATGATGAGACGGTGGAATGATGCAAAAGAAAAAACGTTGGCGTGAATTCTTTGGAACAATTGCAATTGCATGTTTATTGGTGTTTTTGGCGAAAATTTTCGTGTTTTTTCCTACGACTGTAAAAGGAGCATCTATGAGGCCAACGTTACAAGATGGGGATAAGGTGATTGTTAATAAGTTAGCAAAACAATTTGAAAGCTATGAAAGAGAAGACATTATTGTTGTGAAGACAGACAACTTTTATGTGAAAAGAGTGATTGGTTTGCCTGGAGATATAATTGAGATGAGAAATGATCAATTATATGTTAATCATCAAGTGAAAAACGAAGAGTATTTAAAGAATAATAAAAAACAGGCAGAAAAATTACTTATCAATTTAACTGAAGATTTTGGACCGATTACAATTCCTAAAAACAAAATTTTTGTGATGGGAGATAATCGTTTAGTTAGTAGGGATAGTAGGAACGGCTTAGGGCTCATTGATAGAACAGAAGTATTAGGAAAGCTCATGGCGATATATTATCCATTTGAACATGTGAAAATGGATAATTAGAAATAAGAAAAACCAAGCGAATTAGTTGCTTGGTTTTTCTTATTTAAACAGTTGATGTTTTATTTATTGTTTCTTGTGAAGCAATGATTTCATTGTTTCGGTCGATATTTAACATGAATTTTCGTTGTAACAATTGCAATTTAAAGAGTGTTAAAGGATCATGATAAGTTTCTGGGTTCGTTCTTAGCTTTGTTAATGTTTGCTCATCTTCTTGTATTTCAAGTTGGGCCGCTTCTACGGTTTGTTTCAATATGCTAAGAGGGTCTTTAAAGAACATCATGATATCACGTTCTAGCGCACCTTCAAATACTTCAAATTGAAGGAAAAATTGTTTTGAAATCATCTGAGCAACTTCTGTATAATCTTCTGTTTCAATATATTGTTTATATTTATTTGATAGCATAGATTGATTTTTTTGCATATTACCGAATAATTTCCCTGCACTCTTTAAGAAAAATTGTGTCGGTGTAAAGCGTAATAAAATATTGATGTTAGCTACTGTAATTCTATTCGTCATTCTTGCAACATCTCTATCCCAGTCATCTAGTAATTTGAAATCACAAGGAAGTTTAATACGCTCTTCCTCATAGAGCTTATTAAAGGTATCGCCCATTTCATCTAAATAAGCCTGAGCTTGAATGAATTCATTATGAGCAGTTTCAATCCATTCTTGAATAGATTGAGTAAATTTAGGGAGAAGCACTTGCTGTACATGTTTTTGAATTCTTTCATTCATTGCTACATTTAGTTCTTCATGGACCAATTTGAAATCACTATCTTCTTGAACAAGATCAGAGCAACTCTGCAACAATTCAGGAATTTGAGAATGTATATCCTGCGTAATCTCTTCTTTCGTTAAGAGATAAGATTCTGTAATGGAACGAATTTTATCTTTTTGGATGGCAGTAAGATTATTAATAAAACCATCAAGTTTTACTAAAATATGTTTATTCCAGCGGACGGATTTCACTAACGTATTTTCTAATTCCACACGTTCATTGACAAGGTATGCGATTGTTTTTTGGATAAACCATAATAATTTTTCAATGCGTTCTTTTTCAACGTTACGCTGAGTAAGGTTAGAAAGAATAGAGTCTGTTACGTTACCTAGCTGTTCACTACTCTCTTGTGAAGGAGAGTAAGGGAAAAATTGTGCTTCTGGGAAATGTACGAGTATTTTCTTTTTAATGTTGTTCGTGATGTTTTCACTAGTAGTCGTATCAATTGTTTGTAAGACGAATTGAATTTGTAAATTTGGTACTTGCTCACGAATATATAATAATGTATCGAGCTCTTCATCATGTAATGGTGAAGCTGAATTTAGTACATAGATGAGACTATCTGCTGCCTGTAAGTATTCAAAGTGAGAGCTGTTTTTGTCAAGTTGTCCATGCACAGTAGGTGTGACAAGGAATGAAAACTTATTTTTTCGTAAAAATCTACTTGGTAATTTAACTTCAATACATTTTTTTTCTAGTTCTGACTGAGAAGGTGCCGCTAGTATGTTATGAAGTTCGTCAAAGTTTGGTATATTTCGTATATCTAGCTCTGTAAGCTCAGTTATTTCAGTTTGACTATCATCTTTAAATGTAATTGAAGTTGTTATAGCCCCATTTAATATATTTTCTCCTAGTATAGAGTTAATAAAGGCTGATTTATCATAATCGCTAGCGCCTGCTACTAGAAGTTGTGTAACAGTTAAATCGTATAACTCACGAACAAGTAGTGTGAATTGATGACCTAAATCTACATCATTCTTCTCAGCCCATACAGCAATCGTTTCAAATAATGCTGATACGTCTGCCATATCAACATTTGCATGAGCTGATGCATTTGAAAGTAAGGCACCTGCGCTTTTTACGAGTAATGATTCTAGAGTTGTCGGTGAAACTTCATTCCATGCTAATACTGCTGCGGAGACAAGTAAAGAATCCTCGGTTTTCGTTAAACTAAACCAATTTGTTAATAAATCTGGTACAAGTCCTTGTAATTCGTGCATGAAATATTGTCCAGTAATCAATTCAAAATACGTCTCTTGATAGCGAGTAGAAATTTCATTCCAATCATCATTAGCGTCTACTTCAATATGTAAGAATAAGTGATTTATTGTTTGAATCCAAGGTAGATGTAATGATTCATTTTGATAACTGTTCCAAAGTGAAATAACAAGCTCTTTAAATTGAACTTGATCAATTGTATATAAGGCTTTTAAAGATTCATAGAAATACTCAGGTTTAATTTTTTTAGTAAAGCCTCTGTTCACATAATTTATTAAAGTATCGAACCAGTGTAATGATTTTGTTCGAATTCCTTCTTGAACAGCGAGTTCAATAGCATTATTCCAATCTTCTTGTTTTTCATAGAACGATCGAGCAATCGCAGTAATATTCGGATAGTCTGGTTGAAATGCAACAGCTTCACTAATCGTCTTAAATGCTAGTCCTAGACGGTCTTGCTCGATATAAAGAGAAAGAAGTTGTAGGGAAACTTCCATCGTAAGAGTTGTATCTTCTGATTGAATAGATTTATAAAGTTCCTCTGCTTTTGGTAAGAAACCTAATTCGAAATAAGCATCTGCAATATTCTTCATGGCCCAGAGAGCAAGTTCATTATTTACTTTCTCCCATTTAAATATTGCTGCTTCAAAGTCGTTATTTTGAAAGTAAACTTCACCTTGTGCGAAGCGAATATTAGATATATTGGAGAATTCATTTTTTGATTCATTTATATATGCTTCACCGAGTACTTCCGTTACCGGAATGGAAGTTTCTTCTGTTAAAAATGTTTTATAGTAAATCTTTTGGATAAATTGTTTTTCAATGGTCATGTTCGTTCCCCCTGTATAATTTAGAAAAATGATGTTGTATGTAAAAGGGTGCATGTTACTCTATTAGGTAGAAGTTGCATTATATAGACCAAACTATGTTTTTGCTAGATATATCATTTTTCTTGAGAGTTAAACCGTTGCAAAAAGTAACTTCCCTTTATTGTAACAAAAAAATAAGCCTATGAATTTTTATTTTTTTATCTCGCTATTTATAGGCAGTAAGACTCCTACTCCAAAATTGAGCGAATGCAAGGAAGTTAAGTGGGAGCCCTGCAGCCCGTAAAATCCCGATTGGTGCAGGCTAATGATCAGTGGGGATGGATAAAAAACCCACTGATTAAATCTCTGTTTAAGGAATGGAATAGAAGTAGAGTTCATTATAAAAACAATGTATAGTGAATATGTATACCATGTTTGTCTTAAAGATAGAATGGGCACAATATGGAATAACGATCGTGTATAGGATGTGTCTTCCGAATGGAACAACATATTGGCGAGTTAATCGCACATTATGGTTATTTTGGAATTATTATAGCTCTAGCTGGCGGGATTGTTGGATTACCTATACCGGATGAGTTTTTATTGACTTTTATTGGATATAACATTTCAAAAGGAGTTATGTCAGGAACAGCTGCTTTTTTAAGTGGAATGGCAGGGGCAATGCTTGGCATTACATTAAGTTACATATTAGGTTTAAAACTTGGGCTCCCTGTTTTAAAAAAATATGGTCCGAAAGTTAGAATTAAGGAACATCATATTGAAAAAACACATATTTTATTTGAAAAATACGGTCCATTTCTTTTAATGATTGGATACTTTATACCAGGAGTACGTCATTTAACAGCATATTTTGCTGGAGTTTCAAATTTAACATGGTGGCGTTTTTGTTTGTATGCTTACGGTGGTGCACTAATTTGGATAAGTGTTTTTATTGGCCTAGGTTGGAAACTGGGAGAGAAGTGGCGCTTTGTTGAATATAGTTTACATCATTATGGAATATGGATTTTATTAGTTTCGGCAATTGTAACATTGGTTGTGTGGATTTACATAAGGAAAAGACAAAACCGCTAATAATAGCGGTTTTTTAGCTGAAAGCAATAAATAATACACCAGCTGTAATAAAGACTACACCAATACCAGTCATAAAGTTTAACTTTTCACCTAATATAATCATCGCGAGAATAATGGAAAATACTACACTCAATTTATCGATAGGTGCTACTTGTGAAACTTTTCCTGTTTTTAATGCAAGAAAATAAAATAGCCATGACGAAGCACCAGCGATTCCACTTAATGTGATAAATAGCAGTGCTTTTTTATTTAAGAGAACATCACCGATATTTTGAAATTTACCTTGTATAATAATAACTCCTACCATAAATAATGCCATAATAATAGAGCGAACCGTTGTTGCGACGTTGGCATCGATTCCATCTAAGCCAATCTTTCCAAAAATAGATACGAGGGCAGCAGCAATTGCTGATAATAGTGCGAATAATAGCCATGAACTCATAGGGAAATTCCTCCAATCTTACATTATTATACATGAAAATCATTCTCATGTATAAATAACGAAATAAACCCCCGCCCTATATTTTTAATAAGGTGGGGGTTTATTATGCTACTCTGCTATTTCTTCATATAAAAAGTACGTTACATTATAAATATGCTCTACTTCATCATCTGTCATAAATAATAATTCGTCACGTTCAATCCCTTTTTTCTTTTCAATAAACTCAATCATGTTTTTTCGTTCTTCTCTTTTCATCAATTTTTATTTCTCCCCTCAATCTGTTTTAATACAGTTTATTTAAGTTACTGCTATTATATAACAGAATCTTTAGAAAGTTCCACCTATTTTATTGTTTTTTTCAGAAGAACCTTTCGACAAAACAAGCCCACCTAAGGGGGCTTGTTTTTATTTTATAGTCGTAAAAACTCGGGCTCGGTCGTACCGGCACTATCGATGTAATAAATTGTATCGGGATTAATTTTTATTAGTACGTAATTAGGGTCTTCCGCACCTAGTAACCAGCGTTTTAAGCTATTAGTCCAAAATTTGTTTTTTAATGTTTGATCTTCTTCGATGGAAGCTATACCTTCAACTTCAATGTAATCTTCATCTAATTTCTTTCCTTCGCGTCCAAGTAGTACATGTACATTGGGATTTTTTTCGATATCTGTTATCTTTTTTGAATTTCGATCTGTTGCAACATATAGTACAAAATCTTCGTGGAAAAACATCATAAAGGCGCTATGTGGCTTATCGTTACGTACAGTAGATAATACACCAGTACGTTGACCTTGAATAATAGTTGCGATTTTTTCTTTTAAGTGCATATTTTTAGCCTCTTTTCATAATTCGTAATTTTTTCTGTCTGAACAAGATAATTTAAATATCTTTCATACTGTTTTCTTCAATCCGATTTTTTAAACGTAATTGTGATGAAATCGGACAAGTTAGGAGATGAATAATAATAATATCGAGGAGAAATACATACGATGGAAGGATGAAAAGCATGTTTAATAAAATATTTCTTACAGTAGCGCTTATAGGTGTACCACTTTCTGTAATCGGAAAAACACTTCATTGGCCACAAACCATTATGTTTGCTGTATACTGCATTACTATTATTGCATTAGCTGGTTTTATGGGGAGGGCGACAGAAAGTTTAGCAATCGTTTCTGGGCCTCGGATAGGTGGTTTATTAAATGCCACTTTCGGTAATGCCGTTGAACTTATCATTTCAATTTTTGCACTTCAGGCAGGATTAACAGAAGTTGTTTTAGCTTCCTTAACTGGTTCTGTACTTGGAAACTTATTACTGGTAGGAGGGCTATCCTTCTTTATAGGTGGCCTTAAGTATAAAAGGCAAAGTTTCAATGTTTATGATGCAAGACATAATTCAGCTTTATTAATATTTGCTGTTGTCGTAGCCTTTGTTATTCCGGAGATTTTTTCAATGAAGATGGATGCTGGAAAGACGTATCAATTAAGTATTGGTGTTTCTATTATCATGATTATTATGTACCTTGCTGCATTGCTATTTAAGTTAGTTACGCACCGTGGTGTATATCAACATAAAAGTGATGAAGTAGCACATGAGGAAGAGCCAGAGTGGTCCAAAGGTAAAGCGCTACTCGTTTTAGCGATAGCAACACTTGCAGTTGCTTATGTGTCAGAGGCACTCGTACATACTTTTGAAACGGTCGCAAAGTCGTTTGGCTGGTCAGAGTTATTTATAGGGGTTATTATCGTTGCAATTGTTGGTAATGCAGCAGAACATGCATCTGCGATTATTATGGCATATAAAAATAAAGTGAATATCGCAGTAGAAATTGCAGTAGGTTCTACATTACAAATCGCTATGTTTGTTGCTCCTGTGTTAGTACTTCTTTCGATGCTTTTTGCACAAAAGATGCCTTTAGTATTTACAATACCTGAACTTGTTTCTATGATTACAGCTGTTTTCTTAACCATTGCGATTTCAAATGATGGGGATACAAACTGGTTTGAAGGAGGCACTTTATTAGCGGCGTATGTCATTATGGGAATTGGTTTTTATTTATTATGAAAAATAGGGATAACAATGCTTCAGAGGGAAAACAATAAATACAGATTTATATACCTTTATGTAGGAAGGAGCCAGACAGGTGAAACGAGTATACAGCATATGTCTTTCAACCATGGTCTCGTTTATTTTATTATTTCCTAACAGTAGTTTTGCAAAGACACCGGTAGAAGTAAAAATGCCTTCATCTGTTTTAAATATTTCAAAAGATAATACATTTCCAAATGACGCACAAGATTTACCGCGTTTACAGCCAAGTAAGTTTGCGCAAGAATTATTGAAAACAGCAAATATAAAAATTGAAAACCCTGATTTAATTCGAATGTTTAATGAAACAACAATTTCGAATGCACCGCTTGCGGTAGGATACCGGGCGAAAATTTATTTAGGTCAATGGGCATTAAATTATGAGTCAATAGACACATCGATTAATTGGGAATATAAGCAAGTAAATCGGAATGTATATGATAATCGCGGAGGTGATCGCTTATACCCACTTCGCTATAAGCAAGAAACCCAAAAGACAATCGAAGGTGATTTAACAGCAGATATGAAAGATGCTACAGATGTGAAAAAAATGATGCTTCTAAAAGCGCTTGAAAAAGTACAATTGCCACTTTCATTTAAAACAACCATTGGTTATGGTACCGGACATGAGCGTGTTTATAATATTAGTCCAAGTCAACTTGGATATTTATATGCGTATACACCAGCAGTAAATGAAAAAGGAAAAGTAACATTTGGAGAAGTCTACCTTGTGTTAAAAGGGAATCAAAAAAGGCTTGTCGTGAAAAATATTACATCTCAAGGAATCGGAGCTGCTATTCCAATTCATGATCATTTATTTTTTAAATTTGTTTCTTCATCACATTCACAATGAAATAAAAAACGTCAGCCTATAAGCTGACGTTTTTTATTTATCCCGCTATTTGCCGGACAGTAAAACTCCCACCTCAAAATTCGGTTGGAGCAAAGAAGTTAGGTGGGAGCCCTGCTGCCTGTAAACGCCCGAATGGTGAAGGCTAATAATCGGTGGGGGATGAATAAAACCCCCACTGATTAAAGTTTCACTTTATAACATAATGTTTGATGTTTTTGATAAGAAATCTTCTTTTGGATAGTAGCTATTTTTTACAAGAACATTTGGTCCAAGGCATTTCACGGCAGGACAATGGCAACTTAATGATTTTGCTGTTTTTGAGTCACACCATTTGTCGTAAGCTTCTTGTAGTGTATTTGTTTGTACATTACCTAGAAGCGGGACATCACCGAAATCGGTCACGATAATATTTCCATCGAAAATATTTACGTTCAAACGAGAACGACCATCGGGATCATTGCGGACAGTTACATTTTTACTTTCATGTAATCTCTTCAATGTGTATAAATCACGTTCATCATCACTACATGCATAGAAAGGTAATGTTCCAAATAACATCCATACATTTTCATCACGGATCTCTAATAAATGTTCAATTGCATTTCGAATTTCTTCTTTTGTTAAAATTTCAAGTGTGCTAGCGAAGTCACTCGGATACATCGGGTGCACTTCATGACGTTTACAGCCCATTTCTTCAACGATTTGATGGTGAATATGTTCAATATGTGGTAGAGTTCGTTTGTTTAACATAGTTTCGGCTGATACGAGTACACCTGCCTCTGATAGAGCCTTACTATTTGTAATCATTCTTTCAAATAATTTAGCGCGCTGTTCATAAGTAGGTTTACGCTCCATCATTGCAAATCCACCTTCAACGAAGTCATCGATTGTTCCCCAGTTATGTGAAATGTGCAATACATCTAAGTAGGGAATAATTTGTTCGTAACGTGCTAAATCTATAGTTAAGTTTGAGTTGATTTGAGTGCGAACGCCTCGTTCATGGGCGTATTTTAAGAGTGGTGTTACATAGTTGTCGACGGATTTTTTTGAAAGCATAGGTTCTCCGCCTGTAATACTTAAAGAACGTAGATAAGGAATCTCATCTAATCGTTTTAATAAAAGCTCCATCGGAAGCGGATTTGGATCTTTCGGCTGTAATGTGTAACCAACAGCGCAATGCTCGCAACGCATATTGCATAACGTCGTCGTTGTAAACTCAACGTTTGTTAATAGTAGTTTGCCGTACTCTTCAAGGTCCATATACGCTTCCCATGGATCGTAAGAAGGAGTAATCGGCTTCATTATTTGTGATATCGTCATATGAAATACTCCTTTGACTATTGAAATAACAATTTGTCCATTCTCTATAATAGAAGAATATGTGCTTTTTATAAAGTGAAACTTTTTTGTGAAAAAAGAGAGAGGGCTTACATTATAATGAATTACTGCGACAAATTTGATGAAATTACATGCCCATATCCATCATTTTTGCGGTATAATAAAAGCAACTCGAATTAAAAGGAGAGTGCCTTCATGGGAAAAGCAATTCAAGATAAAGATTCACAACTAGTATATTTGAAAAAACGTTTAAATATGTTCATTGAAGTAATTGATACGATTGAACCAGAAGAGGTAGAATTGGAAGATGTAGATCGTCTTCTTGCAATGTTAGATGAATTAGAACTGAAATGTGAGCAATTTAAAAAAGACGAATAATATATTAAAAAGGCTGCCACTACAAAATTGGCAGCCTTTTTCTGTACGGATAATAGAAGGAATATAGAAAAAAAGGTATAATCAAGTTGTGAAAAATTTCATTTAACCTTTAATGGCGTGAAATAAAGTGAAACTTTACTCAGTGGGGGTCATTCCCCACTGAGTATTAGTTGAACCAATCGGGCGTTTACGGGCAGTTGATCTCCCACCTAACTTCTTTGCTCCACCTGAATTTTGAGGTGGGAGTCTTACTGCCCGCAAATAGCGGGATAAATAAACAGCTGAAGAGTATAACAATGGAATTTTCATTTCATAACGTTTTGGTAGCGTTCACAATTGAGGGGGAAGTAACAATGGAAAAGCTTCAAGAAAGCATGTATCAACTAATTGTTGAAACGTCAACGAACTTACCGAAAGATGTTCGTCGCGCAATTCAACAAGCGAAAGAACGAGAAAATGCAGGAACTCGTTCGGCGATGGCACTTGGCACAATTACGAATAATATTAAAATGGCAGATGATAATATCTCGCCAATTTGCCAAGATACAGGGATGCCAACGTTTAAAATTTATACACCAGTTGGTGTGAATCAATTAAAACTGAAGGAAGCTATCTATAGTGCGCTTGAGCGGGCGACAAAAGATGGTAAACTTCGTCCAAACTCTGTTGATTCTCTTTTTGGAGACAATAGCGGAAATAATTTAGGACCAGGTACACCTGTTATTAAGTTTGAACAATGGGAAAAAGATTACATTGATGCACGTTTAATTTTAAAGGGCGGGGGCTGTGAGAACAAAAATATTCAATATAGCTTGCCTTGTGAAATAGAAGGACTTGGACGAGCTGGGCGTGATTTAGAAGGAATTCGTAAATGCCTTCTTCATGCAGTATATCAAGCGCAAGGGCAAGGGTGTAGCGCTGGGGTAATCGGCGTCGGTATCGGGGGAGACCGCACATCAGGTTACGAATTAGCAAAAAATCAATTATTCCGTACATTAGATGATGTAAATTCAATTCCAGAATTACAAAAGCTTGAAGAGTACGTATTAGAGAATGCAAATAAGCTTGGCATTGGTACGATGGGATTTGGCGGAGAAACAACTTTATTAGGTTGCAAAGTTGGAGTATATAATCGTTTGCCAGCGAGCTTCTACGTATCTGTTGCATATAATTGTTGGGCATATCGTCGTCTTGGTGTAACAATTCATCCTGAAACAGGTGAAATTATGGATTGGTTGTACCAGGAAGGTGAAGATACACTTCAGCAAGATGCTGCGCAAGAACAAACAGAGCAGCGTGAAATCGTATTACAAGCTCCAATTACAGAAGAGCAAATTCGTGAACTTCGTGTTGGTGATGTTGTTACAATTAACGGCATGATGTATACAGGACGTGATGCGATTCATAAACATTTAATGGATAACGATTGTCCAGTAGATTTAAAGGGACAAATTATTTATCACTGCGGTCCAGTTGTAGTGAAAGATGAGAATGACAATTGGCAAATTAAAGCGGCAGGTCCAACGACAAGCATTCGTGAAGAGCCATATCAAGGCGATATTATGAAAAAGTTCGGTATTCGTGCTGTGATTGGTAAAGGCGGTATGGGTGTTAAAACATTAGCAGCTTTAGAAGAACACGGTGGTGTGTACTTAAATGCAATTGGTGGTGCAGCACAATATTATGCTGAATGTATTAAAGAAGTGAAAGATGTTGATTTCTTACAATTCGGTATCCCAGAGGCAATGTGGCATTTACGTATCGATGGTTTTAAAGCAGTTGTAACGATGGATTCTCATGGTAAAAGTCTACATGCTGATGTTGATAAAACATCACTTGAAAAATTGGCGAGCTTTAAAGAACCTGTATTTAAGTAAAGAGAAATGCATCTCGAATTATTCGAGGTGCATTTTTTGGTATATATAGAAAAACATGTTCAGCATGAAAGAAAGCAGGGAAACAGAAACTACAGGTACGATTATATATGGAAAGGAGACTATTTATGAAATATAAATGGTTATATATAGGTCTCATTTTTTCAATTATGATGGCACTTGTTCCAGTTTCAACATTTGCTTATACGAATACACCACATAACTGGGGAATCCCACGTCCTAAAAATGAAACGGTGCCAGATGCAGGGAAACTATATACAGAATTACTACAAAAAAATGGTGGGTTTTATTTAGGAGATACGAAGAAAAAAGATATTTATTTAACATTTGATAATGGATACGAAAATGGATACACAGGAAAGATTTTAGATGTATTAAAGGAGAAAAAAGTACCAGCAACTTTCTTTGTGACGGGACATTATATAAAAACACAAAAAGATTTATTATTAAGAATGAAAGATGAAGGACATATTATTGGTAATCATTCTTGGAGTCATCCAGATTTTACAACAGTAAATGATGCAAAACTTCGTGAAGAATTAACGAGCGTAACGGAAGAGATTAAAAAAGTAACGGGGCAAAAAGAAGTGAAATATGTACGCCCTCCGCGAGGTGTATTTAGCGAAAGAACGTTAGCTCTTACGAAAGAAATGGGATATCATAACGTGTTTTGGTCGCTTGCATTTCTTGATTGGAAAGTAGATCAGCAAAGAGGATGGCAATACGCTCATAATAATGTAATGACTATGATTCATCCAGGATCTGTTTTGTTACTTCATGCAATATCAAAAGATAATGCAGAAGCACTTGCGAAAATCATTGATGATTTGCGCGAGAAAGGGTATCATTTTAAAAGCCTAGATGATTTAGTAAAAAGCAATCAACCGTAAGCATGTATGCTTGCGGTTTTCTCATGCTATAATGATGTGTAAAAAGGATGGGGAAACGTATGTGGAGCGAACATGTTACGTTAGAATATCCGTACCATTTTGAAGAAGTGCTAAAGCGTTTAGCTTTCGACCCGTTAAACGTCATTCAATTAGACGAGAAAGTAATTTATGTCCCGCTTTTTATAGACGAAGAACAAATTGTTGTTCGTTTGCAAGGGATTGGTACTGTTCAAAATCCACAGTTTTGGATTTCTAGTCAGGCAGGAGATCAAGAGAAAGTAATGAAACGAATGAGGTCCATTTTTCACTGGAATGAACCGTTTCAAAATATACAAGATCATTTTTTAAACACATCATTACGTCCACTGTTTGAAACATATGCTTATACTCCAATTATATTAGAGTTTGATTATTTCGCTTGTCTTCTTCGTTGTATTATTCATCAACAAATAAATTTGAAATTTGCTACGGTGCTAACAGATCAATTTGTAAAACGATATGGGACAGAGAAGAACGGCGTTTTCTTTTTCCCAACACCAGAAAGAGTAGCGAATATTTCAATAGAGGAATTGAGAGAGCAGAAGTTTAGTCAGCGAAAAGCCGAATATATAGTAGGATTAGCAAAACATATTGCAGACGGTAAATTAGATTTAGCAAGGATAGAAAACGAAACAGAAGAAGAAGTATCGGCACAATTGTTACCAATAAGGGGTATTGGAGCATGGACAGTGCAAAACTTTTTAATGTTTGGGCTTGGCCGGAAAAACATGTTTCCAGAAGCAGATATCGGGATTAGGCGTGCACTTCAAGGTGTATTTCAATTAGATAATAAGCCTGATGATGCATTTTTAGAAAAAGTGAAACAAGAGTGTGAACCATATTGCAGTTATGCAGCGTTATATTTATGGAAAAGTATAGAGTAGAGGTGTAATAATGATACAAGAGCAACAAGAGAGTAAGTTGGAAGTTGGTCAAACGTTTCCTGTGACAATTAAACGTCTTGGGATTAACGGAGAAGGCGTTGGTTATTTTAAGAGACAAGTTGTTTTCATTCCAGGGGCATTACCAGGAGAAGAAGTTGTTGCTGAAGCAACGAAAATTCAGCGTGGCTTCGCTGAAGCGAAAGTGAAAAAAGTTCGTAAATCATCACCACATCGTGTGAAAGCACCATGTTCAGTATATGAGGAGTGTGGTGGCTGCCAATTGCAGCACTTAGATTATAAAGAACAATTAAATCAAAAGCGTGATATCGTTGTACAAGCATTCGAGAAGTATATGAATGACAGTCTAGAAGAGAAAATTCGCCCAACGCTTGGTATGGAAAATCCATGGCATTATCGTAATAAAAGTCAATTGCAAGTGGGGCGTAAAGACGAAAAGGTTATTACAGGGTTATATAAGCAAAACTCACATCAGTTAATTGATATTTCTCATTGCATGATTCAGCATAAAGCAACGAATGAAGCGACAAAAGTTGTAAGACGTATATTAGAAAAATTAAATGTTTCTATTTACAATGAGAAAAAACAAAAAGGTTTAGTACGCACAATTGTGACACGTACTGCAGTTCAAACAGGGGAAGTGCAAGTCACACTTATTACAACAAAAGAAGAATTACCAAATAAAGATCAATTTATCGCAGAAGTACAAAAACAAATGCCAAGTGTTAAATCAATTATGCAAAACGTAAACTGGCGTAAAACGTCTGTTATTTTCGGTGATAAAACATTTAAATTAGCTGGAAAAGAAGTAATTCAAGAAACACTAGGTGATTTATCATTTGAATTATCAGCACGCGCATTCTTCCAATTAAATCCAGAACAAACGGTTGTTTTATACGATGAAGCGAAAAAAGCAGCTGCTTTAACAGGAAACGAGAAGATTGTGGATGCGTATTGCGGTGTCGGTACGATTGGACTTTGGCTTGCGAATGATGCAGCGGAAGTACGTGGTATGGATGTAATTCCAGAAGCGATTGAAGATGCAAAGAAAAATGCAAAACGCCACGGATTCACAAATGCAAAGTATGAAGCTGGTAAAGCGGAACAATGGTTACCGAAATGGGTGAAAGAAGGCTGGAGTCCAGATGTCATTGTTGTCGATCCACCGCGTACAGGTTGCGATGATAAATTACTTGAAACGATTTTAAAAGTGAAACCGAAACAAGTTGTTTACGTGTCTTGTAATCCATCTTCATTAGCACGTGATGTACAAACATTAATGAAGAGTTATGAAGTGGAGTATGTGCAACCAGTTGATATGTTCCCGCATACAGCTCATGTAGAAAATGTAGTGAAACTTGTTAGAAAGTAACATTCAATAAGGATATGTCCCTCACAAAGCAGGAGTTATGTGAGGGTATATTTTATTTAGCGAATGGAAGTAAGGAGAATACGATGAACAATTATAAATTGACGATTCAATATGACGGTGCGCGTTATAAAGGGTGGCAACGTCTTGGGAATAATGACAATACGATTCAGGGGAAAATCGAAAGTATAATATCTGAAATGGTCGGAAAAGAAACTGAAATTATCGGCTGTAGTAGAACGGATGCTGGTGTACACGCTTTGAATCAAGTAGCTAACTTTCAAAGTGATGAGAAGTTAGTAGAACATAAAGTGAAAAAGTATTTAAATCAATATTTACCAAATGATATTAGTATTACGAGTGTAGAAGAAGTACCAGATCGTTTCCATGCTCGTTACAATTCTAAAGCAAAAACATATCTGTATAAAATTTGGAATGAAGAGCATACGAACCCATTTATGCGTAAATACAGCATGCATGTGAATAAACAATTAAATGTGAAAAGCATGAAAGAAGCTGCGAAACATTTAATTGGTTCACATGACTTCACTGCTTTTTCAAATGCAAAGTCTAAGAAAAAATCTATGGTTCGAGAAGTGTATACACTTGATGTTTTCGAAGAATCAGGATTTGTACAAATTAGAGTAAGTGGTAACGGATTCCTTCATAACATGGTGCGAAAAATTGTTGGAGCATTAATTGAAGTTGGATTAGGACAATTAGAGGCGGACGCAATTCCAAACATTTTAGAGGAAAAACAACGTAATCAAATTAATTGTCTTGCTGAGGCGAGCGGGTTGTACTTGGAGAATGTTAAATTTTAATAATAAGTAAAAAAATCGAGCTGATCAGGCTCGATTTTTTTGCACTTTGAAATTAAGAAGATTTTTCTTTCTTCATAAGTAGCTTCAAATTCCAAAAAGCAGCAAGCATAATAGCTGCAAAGGAGCCACTAATTATGCCTAATAGCTTTGCATGAGGAAAGCTGCTCATATCAATGAATAGCATTATACATAGAATGGTAGGGAAAAGACCTAAATAGTGTAGTAACTTTAATTTTTTATCATTACTCATATATATAGCCCCTTTCTAGCATGTTGCATGTATATTATAACATATTTTCCCAAATGGGTACTTACACTTGGAGAAATATTCATCCCGCTATTTGCGGGCAGTAAGACTCCCACATCAAAATTCGGCGAATGCGAGGGAGTTAGGTGGGAGTCGTGCTGCCCGTAAACGCCCAATTGGTGTGGGCTAATAATCAGTGGGGGATGGACAAAACCCCCACTGATCAAAGTTTCACTTTATTTCATATGTGTAAATGCAATTTTTTAATTCGATATTGTAAGTTTTGTCTGCTCAATCCTAAAAACTTTGCGGCTTGTGAGATATTACCTTTATTTTCTTTAAGAATTTGATGGATATATTTCTTTTCCATTTCTTCGATTATACGTTTTAAATTTTGTGGCGTATCAGTATTGTGACTAGTTAGCGGAGTCTGCATATTGAGTTCCTTTTTTGCTAGTTCGCGAAAGTGCGTTGGCATATGGAAAGCTGTAATGATATCTTCATCTTCTATTAAGTTCATGGAGCCTTCAATTATATGTTCTAGTTCTCTCACATTACCAGGCCAATCGTATTTATAGAAAAAGTTATTTACGTTTAAATCTACATCTTTTACGCTAAGATCAAATTGGATATTGTATTTTTCAATAAAGTGTTGAACAAGATATGCAATGTCTTCTTTTCGTTCCCGTAAAGGCGGAAGACATAAAGTAACAACGCTTAATCGGTAATATAAGTCTTGTCTTAATCGATTGTGTGCTATGGCTTCAAGAGGATCTTCATTAATAGTTGCTATAATACGAACATCAATTTCTTTTTCTTGTGTGCCTCCGATTCTTCGTATTGTTTTTTCTTGTATAGCCCGCAGCAATTTAGCTTGAAGTGTTGGACTTAATGAGTTGATCTCATCTAATAACAAAGTCCCGCCGTTTGCTTCTTCAAATAAACCAGGTTTATCTATTGCTCCTGTAAAAGCACCTCGATTTGTACCAAATAGTAGACTTTCCATTAAGGTTTCTGGTATAGCGGCACAGTTTTGCGAAATAAATGGTTTTGTTGAACGCTGGCTTTCATTATGGATGCTTTGCGCAAATAGCTCTTTACCGGTCCCTGTTTCTCCAATGATAAGTATGGAGGAGGATGTACGTATTACTCTCTTTGCCTCTGCAATGACCGATTGAATAGCTCTAGAATCACCAATTATGTGATCAAAGGTAAACTTAGTATTTTGTTTGCGAGAAAGGTTCGTTTTCATTGTTTGCTTTAAATGACTAATCTCTTTTGAAATTTCAATAGCGCCTTTAATTTTTCCATTTTCTATTATAGGAAAAGTATCGTTAATCGTCGTAATCTCTTGTCCTTTATTGTTAAAATACGTTTGTTTTATATTTTTGTTTGTTTTTCCAAGTTTTAATGCTTCTATAAGAGTACTATTTTTATTTTCTTCAAATGCAAATACTTCTAAAGGATTTTTGTCTAGCACATCAGAACGATCCATTGATTCAATGTCCATCATTTTGCGGTTATAGATAATCGTTTTACTTTCCTCATTAATAATATGAATCCCAATATCTAGTTCATTTAGTAAAGTTTCATATAGCATATTCATTTCAATAATCTTTTTAAAATTGATTTCTTCTGTATGCATGTATTATCTTCTCCTCGTTATACCCTATGAAGACTGACTTTTTATAATTTTATTAAAATTCTTATAAAATCGCAAAATTTTTTTTGCTATTTTCTCTTAAAACTTTTCAAATGATAGAAAAATTTTGCGGTTATGCAGATTTTTTTCGTAAGAAATCCCAATTTTACATAGGTGTTGAGGTTGGTACGTATTTTGCATGAATAGTAGTTGAGATCTCTAAATTTAAAGAGTAGGGGGATTAGGAATCTTTATAGGTTATGCAACGTTTCAGTGCCAATTAATAAGAGGGAGGAATTTATAAAGTGAAGACGGTTATAGAAGGCGTGTATAGTCCTTGTTACGGGAAAGTAGAGAAATTATTTGTTACTGAAAGTTCTTACGTATATGAGTGGGAAAAATTAGCGTTAATTGAAACAATAGATAAGCAGCAAGTGGAAATTAAAGTGGGAATCAGTGGTTATATCGAATCATTAGAAGTGGTAGAAGGACAAGCTATCGCTGATCAAAAACTATTAATAACAGTGAGGGATGACCTTTTAATAACAGGTAGTGATTAATAGTAGTAATATGTATTTTTGCTCTTTTAAATAATTATTTTTACTATGAAGGGTTTTAAAAACGCTTACATTAAAAGGGTTTGCAAAGTGAAAAGGGGGGATTTATATAATGGATCAAAACCAAGGATTAAAAAGGGAATTGAAAAGTCGGCACATATTTATGATTGCACTCGGAGGGGTTATTGGTACTGGGCTTTTTTTAGGATCCAGTTATACAATTCATGAAGCTGGACCTGGAGGAGCGATTGTAGCGTATCTTGTCGGTGGATTTGTTATGTATTTAACGATGCTCTGTCTTGGAGAGTTAGCAGTTGCGATGCCTGATGCAGGATCTTATCAAACGTATGCTACAAAGCACATTTCCCCTGCAGCAGGTTATGTAGTGGGATGGATGTCGTGGCTAAACTGGACGGCTACGATAGGTATTGAATTAATTGCAGTTAGTATTTTAATGAAACGATGGTTTCCGGATGTACCGTCATGGATTTGGTGTGTAGTGTTTGCAGTGTTGCTCTTTGTTATTAATGCGTTATCTTCAAGAAGTTTTGCGGAGGTTGAATTCTGGTTTGCAAGTATTAAAGTAATTACAATTATTGCATTTATCATTTTAGGCGGGGCAGCAATGTTTGGTTTTCTAGATATGAAAGGAAATGAGCCAGCACCGATGTTTTCTAGCTTTACTGATTATGGTGGATTGTTTCCAAATGGATTATCAGCTATTTTAATTACGATGATTGCAGTTAACTTTTCCTTCCAAGGAACAGAACTAGTTGGTATTGCAGCTGGTGAGAGTGAAAATCCAGAGAAAACTATCCCGAAGGCAATTAATAATACAGTTTGGCGCATACTTATTTTCTTTGTACTATCTATTTTTATTCTTGCGGGACTATTTCCTTGGCAGCAAGCAGGCGTGATAGAAAGTCCATTCGTAGTTGTATTTGATAAAATTGGTATTCCTTATGCGGCTGATATTATAAATTTCGTTATTATTACAGCTGTACTATCGGTTGCGAATTCAGGATTATATGCAACTTCCCGTATGCTATGGTCGATGTCGAATCAAGGAATGATTAGCCCGATTTTTGGTAAATTATCTAAAAACGGTGTTCCTATTTATGCATTGATTGTAAGTACGTTTGTAGGGTGTCTCTCATTACTATCAGGTATTTATGCGGAAGATACAGTTTATTTATGGCTTCTTTCAATTGCAGGGTTCGGAGCGATATTAGTTTGGGCATCTATTGCTTTATCTAACCTATTAGCTAGAAGGACATACTTAAAGCAGGGCGGAGATATTAAGGATTTGAAATTTAAAACACCACTGTATCCATTTGTTCCAATTCTTGCGTTAGTATTAAATTTAACTGTAATTGTTGCTATGGCTTTTATTCCGGAACAAAGAATGGCATTGTATTGTGGTATTCCATTTATGATTATTTGCTTACTGTTTTACCGTGCTACAAGAAATAAGGGAAGTAAAGTAGAACATATTGAAAAGACAAATACAACAGAAGTAGAAAGTTTACCCCGCATTAACGGGCAGTAAAACTCCCACCTCAAAATTCGGCTGGAGCAAAGAAGTTAGGTGGGAGATCAACTGCCCGTAAACGCCCGATTGGTGAAGGCTAATAATTAGTGGGGGATGAACACCCCCCACTAATTATAGTTTCACTTTATAATATTGATTAATTTGGAGACTGTAAGATTGTAAACAGTCTCTTTTTTTGTGAAAATAAAGCTGGAAACATACTACGTATGTAAAGGGGAATTAGCAATGAATCAAGAAGTTTCACAGCTATTAAAACAAATTGATTTACGAAAAGACGAGCTACTAGAACTTACAAAAGCTTTAATTCGCTTTGAAACACCAGCACCACCAGCAAGAAATACAAATGAGGCGCAAGAATTTGTGGCAGAGTTTCTAAAAAAACGAAATTTTAGTATTGATAAATGGGATGTATATCCGAATGATCCGAATGTTGTTGGAGTGAAAAAAGGGACAGCAAGTGAGTCACATAAAAGTCTCATTATTAATGGGCATATAGATGTTGCAGAAGTATCAAAGGACGAGCCGTGGGAAACAAATCCGTTTGAGCCGTTTATAACAGATGGTTGGTTAGTTGGGAGAGGCGCGGCAGATATGAAAGGTGGACTAGCTGGAGCCTTATTTGCTATTCAGCTTTTAGAAGAAGCGGGGATTGAATTACCTGGGGATTTAATTTTTCAATCGGTAATTGGCGAAGAAGTAGGAGAAGCAGGGACACTTCAATGTTGTAAGCGTGGTTATGATGCTGATTTTGCAGTAGTAGTGGATACGAGTGATTTACATATGCAAGGACAGGGCGGCGTAATTACTGGATGGATTACTGTGAAAAGCCCGCAAACGTTTCATGATGCAACACGTAGACAAATGATCCATGCTGGAGGACGTCTATTTGGAGCGAGTACGATTGAGAAAATGATGAAAATTGTGCAAAGCTTACAAGAATTAGAGCGTCATTGGGCAGTCATGAAAACATATGAAGGCTATCCATCTGGAACAACTACAATTAATCCAGCTGTTATTGAAGGAGGACGTCATGCGGCATTTATTGCGGATGAGTGCCGATTGTGGATAACCGTACATTTTTATCCAAATGAAACGCATGAACAAATAATAGAAGAAATAGAAGAGTATTTAGGAAAAGTGGCAGCAGCAGATCCATGGTTAAGCGAGAACCCACCACAATTTAAGTGGGGCGGAGAATCAATGATTGTGGATCGTGGCGAAATTTTTCCTTCTTTAGAAGTAGATAGCGAACATGTTGCTGTAAAAACTCTAAGTTCAGTACATGAATCTATTTTATCTAAAAATGCAATTTTAGATATGTCAGCAACGGTAACTGATGGCGGTTGGTTTAGTGAGTTCCACATTCCAGCGATTATTTATGGACCAGGCACACTAGAAGAAGCACACTCTGTAAATGAGAAAGTTGAAGTGGAGCAGTTAATTGAATTTACAAAAGTAATTACTGCTTTTATATATGAATGGTGTCATACGAGAAAATAGTTTGATTTTTGAATCGTGCGAGTGAGTATGCTTGTACGATTTTTTTGTAACTATTTCAGAGGTGGATAAATTCAATATCTGAAATAGCTTGTTATGCTGTTTATGTTCTTCGTTTGACTTCAATTAATTTCTCTTTAGCTAATTCAACGGCAATGGCATCATCTAAATAGCCAATTGGAAAAAGATAATCGGGGATAATGTCTGTTGATAAAATGAAATATAGTAAGGCACCCCCAATAATTGCACGTTCTTCGTTTGAAATGGTTTCTGTACAAAATTGTTGATACATACTTGTTAATTGTTCAATGAAAGGGCCAGCACTATCAATTTGTTCTAGTTTACTTTTGAAACTCTCGTGAATACGTTTTTCGCCTTCAGTAGTTTGAGCATAGCGCTCGTAATTTTCAAGTTCTTGTTTCACACGAGTTGTTGTGTACTCGAAGTCGAATAGGTTAGAGGATTGTAATGTTTGCTGAATTGTATCGAGAGATGTGTACATATCTGCTTTTTCTTTATTTATGTGTGGAGAGTCAGGATACATTTCATCAAGTAATAATTGCGGTGGAACTTGTAGACATTTTGCGAATTTTTGTAAATGGTTTTGCTTCGGTTGTTGTTTGCCATTAATTATTCTTGAAATTGTTGCAGGATCAATATTTGTCAGTGTTCCTAGTTGGCGCATAGATAGAGCGCGCTCCTTTAACAGTTTCTTTATTAATTTACCGAGCCGCTCATTTGGATTTTCATTGGGCATAATGTAGGCACTCCTTTTCTATTGTTTATCGTTGAAAAAATGTTGAGCATTTATTACAAGTATATGAAACAGACAAGCACAGTTGCTCAACATTTTCATAATATGCATTGAAAAGTGAGAAAGGGGTGACTGTACGATGAGTACAGCGGGTTTATTTTCAATTTTTTTAATCGGGATTGCGTCTAATTTAGATAATGCAGGTGTTGGGATTGCATATGGCATTCGCAAAATTCGAATTTCGTGGTTTAACAATTTTATCATCGCATTTTTTGGATTTTCATTTACTTTACTAGCTGGATTTTTTGGGAATTGGATCGCATTATTTATTTCAGAGTTCACAGCAAACATTATTGGAGCAATTGTTTTAGGAATAATTGGGGTGTTTATTTTATGTCAGCCTTTCTTGAGTCAAAAAGATACCGTAGGATCTAAAGATAGTAGTGTACTTATGGGGGTTTTACGTGATCCAGAAAAAGCAGATTTTGATGGTTCTAAAACAATTAGTTTTTCGGAAGCAATTGTTTTAGGAGTTGCATTATCCATAAATAATATTGCAGGTGGATTTGATGCTGGAGTAACAAATTTAAATCTTTGGCTTACGGCATGTATTTCTGGGATTTTTAGTTTTATTTGTATTAGCGGTTTTACGTATGTGGGTAAAAGATTTTTAGCTGAATACTTAGGGAAATGGGCAACTATAATTGCAGGTGTGTTATTAATTCTTATTGGAATTGATCAATTGTTGTAAGAAGGATAGAGAAAACAGTATTCGAGTATTTCCTTGGAAATACACTAAGAAATTGCATATATCGACGTGAAATCTTTTCAAGGTAACGAAAATTTTCAAGTATTATCCAATTTTTGCGCAAAAGGTTTAAAAAAATAAAAGCACCTGTATAGGTGCTTTTTAGCGTATATCTTCAATTAGTTGTGCACATTCATCATCATGCATACTGTACTCACTTAAAACTTGAATACAAAGCCATTTCAGTTCTTCAATACTATGTTCAAGTTCTTCGGGAAGTACATGGTAAATGTCTTCAAGTCCCATTCCGAAATGAATAAGTTCTAGTACTTGATCATCGATGTTCCGATCCATTAATAGTTCAAGCACTTCTAAATTGAATATGTATCGGTGAGCTTCATCGAGTGAAACAACTTTTAGTTTCAAACTTTCTACAATACTCAATATGAAAAGGAGAATTGTTTTTTCGAGAACAGGTTGTTTCTCCATTTGAAATATGAGTTTCATCTTTTACACCTCCACATACAGCGCTAGGTTGTACTATATTATTCAGGAGGGGGGAACAAATATGCATAATAAAGAGAACTTTTATTACTGTTTTTTTGAATTGTGTTGATGCCTAGTAGAACGGACTTTTTTGTGAAATAAAAAATCCTGCCAATATAGCAGGATAACTTCTAAATTAAAACATACTCCAACCTTCTTGGGCAGAAAGTAATTCGAGAATTTTAAAACCAGCGATACTATTTCCGTTTGCATCTAAAGCTGGTCCGAAAATACCGATTCCCATTTCGCCTTTTACGCAGCCGAAAATGCCGCCCGCTACACCACTTTTTGCAGGGATTCCAACACGAATTGCAAATTCACCAGATTCATTATACATCCCGCAAGTAACCATAAATGTTTTACAGATTTTCGTAATATGTTTAGGGATGATCTGTTTCTTTTTATATGGATCATATCCATCCATTGCAAAAATTAAGCCAATACGTGCTAAATCGATACAGTTTACTTCAACTGCACATTGACGAGTGTATAAATCCATAAGTTCTTCAATATCACAATCGATAATGCTGTTTTGTTTCATATAGTAACAAAGTGAACGGTTTAAGTAAGCAGTCTCTAATTCTGAATTAGCAACTGTAGAAGAATAATTAATAGTAGGATTATCTGTTATTTCACGTACAAAATGAAGAATATGCTCCATTTTTTCTTCGTTATCTTTTCCCGCTAACATGCTTGTAATAGCTAGTGCTCCTGCATTAATCATTGGATTAAGAGGTTTGGAAGGACTTGTCGTTTCTAACTTAATAATAGAATTAAAAGGGTCACCAGTTGGCTCCATTCCAACTTTAGAAAATACATATTCTTCACCACGATCTAAAAGGGCAAGTGCAAGTGTAATTACTTTGGAAATACTTTGAAGAGTAAATAGTGTTTGTGAGTTGCCAGCATGGATATATTCTGTTTCTTTATGGAAAATGGCAATCCCTAAATCAGCTGGATCTGCATTTCCTAGTTCGGGGATATAAGTAGCAAGTTTTCCTTTTTTCGTATATGGTTTTACTTGTTCTAACAACTGCTGTAAGTTGTTTGTTTCAATGCACTGCATAGTACCAACGCTCCTATTTCGAATTAACTAAGTTTACTTTTCCCGATATGCTCGGAAATAAATAATAACATGAAAAAGTGGAATGATAAAACGAAAGTTATTTGTGCGATAATAAGTTTTTTTGTCTGTATATTGTGGAGCTAACAAGGAGAATTTTCCTTTTATATAACAGTTTGGAAATAGAAAACTTATCCATAAAAAGTTCGGAAATAAAAACTACACATCTATACAACTATATGTTATTATGGTTATGTAATAGAAAGCGTTTTCTAAAGCGTACTTATAATGATAACGATTTCATAAATTTGATAGGGGGAATTAAAATGTTGCAGTTTTTACAACGTATTGGTAAAGCGTTAATGCTTCCAATCGCAGTACTACCAGCAGCAGGATTATTGCTTCGTTTAGGGCAACCAGATGTATTTAATATTCCTGTTATGGCACAGGCCGGCGCAGCGGTTTTTGATAATTTAGCACTTATTTTTGCAATTGGTATTGCAATAGGTCTTTCAGTTGATGGTAGTGGTGCAGCAGGTCTTGCAGGTGCAATTGGTTATCTTGTTATGAAAAACAGTATTGATGCACTTAGTAAGGGATATTCTACTGCAGAATTACAAGATAAATTAGGTAAAGTCCAAGATTTAATAGGCAATAGCGCGAATGTAGATCCATCTAAGCTTGCAGATACAATGACACAAGTATCTAAGGCAGCCGAATTATCGACTAAAGTGGATATGAAAGTTTTAGGTGGTATTATTGTCGGTGTTATAGCAGGGTTCCTTTATAATAAATTCCATAAAATTAAACTTCCAGAATGGTTAGGTTTCTTTGCTGGAAAACGTTTCGTTCCGATTGTTACATCGGTTGTGATGCTAATATTAGGAATTCTATTCGCACAAATTTGGCCGGCAATTCAAAATGGTATTGATGCACTGGCTCATGGAATTGTTAATTTAGGTGCAGTTGGTTCAGGTCTATTTGGTTTATTAAACCGTCTATTAATCCCAATTGGTTTACACCATGTAATGAACACATACTTCTGGTTCGTATTTGGTGACTTTACAAATGCAGCAGGTAATGTTGTAAATGGTGATATCGCTCGCTTCCTTGCAGGGGATAAAACAGCAGGTATGTTTATGACTGGTTTCTTCCCAGTTATGATGTTCGGTTTACCAGCAGCTTGTTTCGCAATGATTGCAGCTGCTAAACCAGAAAAACGTAAAATGGTTACAGGGATGTTAGGTGGTCTAGCATTAACTTCATTCTTAACTGGTATTACAGAACCTATTGAATTCTCATTCATGTTCTTATCACCATTATTATATGGTATTCATGCCGTGTTAACAGGTATTTCTTTATTCGTAACAACATCACTTGGCATTCACGATGGTTTCACATTTAGTGCCGGTGCAATTGATTACTTCTTAAACTTTGGTATTGCAACAAAACCAGTGTTACTAGCTGGAATCGGTTTAATTTACGCAGCAATTTACTTTGTAGTATTCTACTTCTTAATTAAGAAGTTCGACTTGAAAACTCCTGGTCGTGAAGATGATGATGATGAGTTAGTTGAAGATGGAGACGCACCAGTTGCAGGTTCAATTGGTGAAACTTATGTAGCTGCTTTAGGTGGAAAAGACAATTTAACAGTTATTGATAACTGTGCAACGCGTCTACGCTTACAAGTGAAAGATGCAGGTTTAGTAAATGAGCCGGCATTAAAACGCGCAGGTGCAAAAGGTGTTATGAAATTAAGTAATACAAGTGTACAAGTTATCGTAGGCACAAACGTTGAATCTGTTGCCGATGATATGAAAAAACACGTGTAAATAGTTAGATAAGAGGATATCCAAAAAGATTGATAACAACAGTCTTTTACAGGATATCCTCTTTTTTTGTTAATTTTTTAAAGGGAATCTTACTTTTATAAATTTTCTTTTTCTTTTTTGAACATATAGGTTGGTAATATGTTCGGTGCGTGATACAGTAGTGATGACATAAAATGGAGTGTCCATAATCTGCGAAAATGATTTGAAATAAGTCTTGTGTAGATGAATTAAATTATCGGTAAATAAGGGGAAAAAGGTAATCATGGATCAGGAAAAAAATACTGTTAATGGGAAAGCAAATCGGTCGATTGTATACATAAAAAGAACAATCATTCTAGCCCTACTACTGTCACTTGTATATTTCATGTATACAAAAATTGTTGCGCATAATAAAAAAGAGGAAACTTTAAAAGCAGCAGCAGAAATGAAGAAGCAAGAAGAGTTGAAAAAGAAAGAAGAAGAAAAAAAGAAGCAAGAAGCACAAAAACAAAAAGAGCAGGAAGAACAAGTGAAACAAGCGCAAGCTATAGAGCAGCCTGCTGAAGGACCGCCTCAAGAAATTAATGAAAACGCTCAATTGGATCAATATTTACAAAACGCAGGATTTAGTGGAACAGCTGTTATTGTGAAGAACGGGAAAGTTCTTTTGAATAAAGGGTACGGTATGGCGAATAAAGAGAAGCAAGTACCGAATAATTCAGAAACGACCTTTTATATTGGCTCTATTTCAAAGGCATTTGTAGCGACTGCTATTATGCAATTGAAAGATCAGAATAAATTACAAGTAGAAGATACAGTAGCGAAGTATATCCCAGATTTTCCTCAAGGTAATAGCATTCAGCTAAAACATTTATTAACACATACATCAGGAATTCCTGAATATGAGCAGGGAACAGAAGATATCTCTCATGAAGAACTGATAAAGCGGATAGGGAATCAAAAGCGTATTGGCGGTCCAGGAGAGAAATGGAAGTATTCCGATTCGAACTACTCTATACTTGCTTACATTGCTGAGAAGGTAAGTGGACAACCATTAGAAGAATATATTAAACAACATATTTTTGCTACTGCTGGTATGAAGCATTCTGGTTTTGGTAAAGCGTTAGAGCAAACAAGGTTCCCATCAACAGGTTATAAAATAGTGAATAACAACATGACAACACCTAACATTCCGAGCATGTCACAACTATATGGTTGTGGTGATATATATACAAGCGCACATGATTTATATTTATTTAATGAAGCGCTATTCTCAGGAAAATTAATTTCAAAAGAGAGTTATGATCAAATGTTTACAGCCGTGAAAAAGGATTACGGATTTGGCTGGTATGTAGATCCAGGCAGTTATTCAAATCACGGTGTAATGCCAGGATGGAATTGCTTAAATGGATTTAGTAAAAATGGTAGTGTATATGTTGTGTTATTATCTAACATTCAAAACAACATCAAATCATTTGGTAAAGTGAATAACGACATTTATACGATGTTACGAAATATAGAAGTGTAAAAGACTGTCCTTTTGGATAGTCTTTTTTGCATTGAGGAAATATATGTGCGGTGCGATAATGAAATAAATGGAAAAGGGGGAGGTTTATGAGTATACATAAGCATCATGCACGCAATGCGAAACGAACTTTGTTTATAGCTATCATTGTATGGATTATCGTTGTAATTGGATTAGTTATGGAATATAAAAAAGGAACAATATTCACTTCAGATAAAGAAATCCTGAAATTAATAGGTATTTTGCTACCAGCGTTTGGATTACTAATATATAGTTTTATAGAAAAACGAAGAGCAAAAATGCTTAAACAGGACAATTGTAATATAGGGAGCTCTAGATTATTTGAACAACAAAAGTTCGTTGTTCGTAGAGAGGTAGGGGTATTTCAAGTAATAACGTACTTTGGATTAGATGGCAAGGCAGTAGGGTTTTTAAAAGAAGAGTATAATTCCTTTATTCAAAGTATATGGAAAGGTGCACTTTCTTTTCTTTTTAAGGGACTACATAAGCAACAATTTTATTTATATAATCAATCGGGAGAAAGATTGCTGCGTGTTCAAAAGAAGATGGGCGTGCGTAACTTCTATATATTTTATAGTATAAATGGAAAGAAAATTGGAGAGTTGAAACAAGTACTAAGTTTAACAAAATGGGAATGGATATTTTTAGAGATGAATGGTAAGGAAATTGGTAAAGTGACTGGGGACTTTTCAGCAACAATGCAGAAAATAGACTGGCAAGATGGAACACATATTGATGTGAAAGAAGATGGTATTCCGTTAGAAGCTGCAAAATATTTTTCGGCAAGTGGTGGATCCCTTGTTACAGCTTCTATATCCGAACAAGCAGAATTATCAAGAGCGGTATATTACGGCGTAGCTGCCATTGTGACAATTAAAAATTAAAGATTAGAAAAGAGATAGATGGGAAACCATCTATCTTTTTTATGCTCTGAAACAATTATTTCTTTTAGAAAATGTATGCCTTACCTATCACAAAAAAAGCCTGCTTTGTATAAATTAAGATGTATGGATGTAAATTTTTATACTTTAAAAATAATAGGAGGAGAAGCATATGTGTCTGTTCAGAAAATATTGGCATAAATTATCCCGACTGTTTAATAGACAATTAGGCTATTTTTTAGATGACAAGTTACTGCCTGCTGTGGAACGACTTTTATTTTCGCAAAACTTCGCGAGATTTATTCAAAGAAATTCTAAGCAAGCTACGGAAGAGTTTATAGAATCAAGTCAATTTCAATCTATTATTTGTAACATTTTAAAAGAATGCAATACATCACCTTTTAAAGAAATTGCAAAGCAATATTTAGGTAAAAACGTAGAAATTACTGTGACAGTTGGACAGTTAACAGGTGTTATTGTAGCAGTTGGTGACGATTTCTTAACGCTGCAAGAAGGAATAGGAACTGAAGTTTTATTACCATTTACAAGTATTATATCAATGAAAGAAGTGTAAGAAAGGAGACTTATATATGTTATTTACTGATGAATTGCGTAACCATGTTGGTGAATTAGTGCAAGTTGTGACAGCTGTTGAAATTGTTGCAGGTATTCTTTTATCTGTGACGGATGGGGCAGTAAGTGTTCGTACATCACCTTCTTATGGACCACCTGAAGATGTACTCGTGCGTATTCCTATTATTGCTTATGTTCGCTTGGAAGGGTAAGAGTGATACAAGTATGAGAATATCAGTTGTTATTCCAGCGCATAATGAAGCAAGTACTTTATCACAAGTTTTAGTAGAAGTGGAGAAGCTGAAGCCGTATGAAATTATTGTAGTAGATAATGGATCGACAGATGGAACGAAGGAAGTCGCATTACAGCATAGTTGCCATGTAATTTATTATAAACATTCTCTTGGCAATGATGTAGGAAGGGCAATTGGAGCTAGAGAAGCAAAAGGTGAAATTGTATTGTTTTTAGATGGTGACATCGTTATTGAGAGTAAAGAGCTACAACGTTTCGTGAAAGGAGTTCAGCAAGGGCATCAAATTGTTGTGAATAATTTAACATGGTCTGTTTATTTAAAGATGAGACCACACTATACGACAGTTGGGAAATTCATGTTGAATCGTTATTTGAATAAAAAAGAGCTTGTTGTTGGTTCTTTAATCGCAATTCCACATGCGATGAATCGGGATGTTATTGAGAATCTTGGGTGGTGGAATTTAGCAGATCCAGCACTATTTCAAGCGATGGCGATGTCTAGAGGAGTAGATATTGCCGATATGGCTTCGGTCGATGTAATTCACACGAATAAGGTTCGTCCTGTGCATACGGGTACATCACCTGGTTCTCCTTATCCGAAAGCGACTAGTCGTATTATGGGTGATCATTTGCGTGCTTTGCAATACGTAATCGAAACATATGGTAAACGCGGCGGTTTTTCGGAGGGAAACAGGGATAGAGAGTTTATAGGGAAGTATAAACCAGTTTTATTACAAAAGGAAAAAGCGAAATACAGTGCGATTATACCAGTATCAGAAGAAAAAATGACTATAAGATCTGTTATACAAGAAGTGAAAAAAGCAGGTATAGATGAAATTATAGTTGTTGCGAATGGAGCGGATGCGGAGACAATTAAACAAGCAAAACTAGAGAATGTTATTGTCCTTGAATTTTCAAAAGCACTTGGGCACAATGTGGCAAGAGCAATAGGAGCCATGCATGCTACGGCTGATATTTATTTATTTTTAGATGGTGATTTTGTGATTGGTGCGAAAGACCTAGTTCCATTTTTACGTGCTGTAGAAGATGGAAATGATGTTGCGTTAAATGACTTGCAATGTTTATTGGATATGTTTCATCCTACAGATCCAATTAGTATGGGGAAATATTTCGTGAATTTGGTAGCAAAACGACCAGACTTATGGAACAACTCATTAACGGCAGTACCACATGCTATGCATAAAAAAGTAATAGAGAAGATTGGATACGAGGCCCTCGTTATTCCACCGTTAGCTCAAATGAAAGCTATTTTAGCTGATTTTTCTATAAGCGCAATAGATTTTGTTGATGTTATAAAACCGAACCGTATACGTCCAGAACAACACGGGTTTGTAAACGGACGAATTCCTGCATTTGATCGTATTTTCGGAGATCAGCTTGAGGCGATTGCTTATTTATTACAGCATACGAATGAGCGCGGGAGTTTTACGGATGGAGAAAGGGATAGAGATATAATATTACAATTGAGAAGGGAAGAAGAGAATATAGATGAATGCTAGTAGTAAAGTAACCATTATTGGATTAGGATATGTTGGCCTTCCTTTAGCGGTCCTTTTTGCAGAAAAAGGACATGCTGTACTTGGATTAGATAAGGATACTAGGAAAATAGAATCAATTATAAAAGGAGAAAGTTATATTCCTGATGTGTCTTCTAAAGTATTACAAGGCTTAATAAACGAAAGAAAATTAATAGTGAATACACCAGATAAAGGTGTTGCAGATTTTAAGCATAGCGATTATGTCATTGTGACCGTGCCAACCCCAATTAATGAGCAGAAAGAACCAGATTTAAGTGCCCTCATTTCAGCCTCTTATTATATACAACAAAACCTTCAAAAAGGACAAACCTTCATTTTTGAAAGCTCCACATATCCAGGTACACTGGAGGAAGTTATCATTCCGATTATTTCTCAAACAGGTAAAAAGGTAGGAGAAGATTATTATATTGGCTATTCACCAGAGCGAATTGACCCAGCAAATAGTCAGTATTCAGTCGAAACAATTCCAAAAGTTATTAGTGGACAAACCGAGCAGTGTAAACAAAAAGTACAGGATTTGTATAGCACTATATTTGATGTAGTTGTTCCCGTTAGCTCCCCGAAAGTAGCAGAGATGTGTAAGCTATTTGAAAATATTCAGCGCTTAGTTAATATTTCATTAGTAAATGAGTTAAATATACTTTGTGAAAGTTTGAATATTAATTTTTATGAGGCACTTGAAGCAGCATCTACAAAACCGTTTGGATTTACTCCGTATTGGCCAGGACCAGGAATAGGGGGACATTGTATTCCGGTAGACCCTTTATATTTCCAATGGAGAATAAAAAAGAGTGGAGCAATTAGTCAATTAATTGAGGCGGCACATGTAATTAATGAAGAAATGCCAGAGAAAATAATTGGGAAAGTAAAAGGTACGGTGCAATCACCCGCAACGGTTTTAATTGTAGGGATTGCGTATAAGAAAGATGTAAATGATTTGAGAGAATCACCAGCGTTGCCAATTGTTCAATTATTAATAAAAGAAGGATACAAGATAGAATATCATGATCCGTATATTTCTACAGCGGAAATTGGAGATACACTATATCAATCTGTTCCATTAGATGAACAAAGAATTAAACAAGCAGATTGTATTTTAATTGTAACGGATCACTCTAGTATCGATTGGAATCTTTTTAAAGGGATTGAGCGATTAATAGATACACGTGGAATCGTAAAGAAGGTGAGTGTATGAGTAAAAAATGTTTAATTACAGGTGGAGCAGGATTTATTGGTTCGCATTTAGCTGAAGAGTTGGTGAAAAGAGGTTATGAAGTTACTATTGTTGATAACTTCTATAAAGGAAAAAATAAATATCATAATGAGTTAATGAAAGAGCTCCGGGTTATTCCAATAAGCGTTTTAGATAAAAATTCAATTTATGAATTAGTAAATCAACATGATGTGGTGTTTCATTTAGCTGCAATTTTGGGAGTCAAAACTACAATGGAAAAAAGTGTAGAGCTTATTGAAACAAATTTCGATGGAACGAGAAATATTTTACAAGCAGCGTTAAAAGGGAAGAAGAAAGTAGTATTTGCATCTACTTCTGAAGTATATGGAAAGGGAGAGCCGCCATTCTCTGAAGAAGGAGATCGTTTATACGGTGCAACTTCCAAAATACGTTGGAGTTATGCAATTTGTAAAACGTTAGAGGAAACATTATGTTTAGGGTACGCATTAGAAGGCTTACCTGTAACGATTGTTCGTTATTTTAATATTTATGGTCCAAGAGCGAAAGATGGTCCATACGCAGGAGTAATTCCACGATTTATTCGTGCGGCTTTGCAAGGTGACGATATTCTCGTATATGGAGATGGGAAGCAGACACGTTGCTTTACGTATGTAAGTGATGCGGTCGAGGCAACAATTCTTGCAATGGATGAGAAGGTAAATGGTGAAATTATTAATATAGGTTCTGAGAATGAAAAAAATATAAGGGAAGTAGCGGAAGATATAAAAAAATTAACGAAGTCTGTTTCCAAAATTGTGCACGTTCCATTTGAGGAAGTATATCCACATGGATTTGAAGAAATTCCAAATCGAAAACCAGATGTAACGAAATTAAGAGAACTTGTTCAGTTTCAAGCGAAAGTAACGTGGGAACAAGGATTGAAAGAAACTATTAAGTGGTTTCGTGAAGAAAACAATGGCTAAGTCGTTATCAGTTATTATTCCCGTATGTAATGAAGTGGATACGATTTCAGACGTGGTTCAATCGGTAAAAGCACTAAACCCAGTAGAGATTATTGTAGTAGCAAATGGTTGTAATGATGGTACAGAAGCGATTGCTGAGAGCTTAGGATGTACAGTAATCCAGCATAAAGAGTCACTTGGTAACGATGTTGGACGCGCAGTTGGTGCAAAACATGCGATAGGTGATGTATTACTGTTTGTAGATGGTGATTTTGCTATTCGAACTTCACAATTGCAAGTATTTCTTAATCCAATTTTATATGATCAGGCTGATGTAGTTTTAAATAATTTAGACGCATTATTTTTAAAGAAACAAAAACCACATTCTATTACAGTATGGCGCCAAATATTAAATGCAATGTTAGAGCGTGAAGAATTAAAAATTGATTCTTTACTATCTGTACCTCATGCGCTGACGAAGGAAGTTGTGCAAAATATTGGATACGAATGTTTTGTTAATCCTATTGTGGCTCATCTACGCCTAGCACAAAGTAAATGGAGAATTAGCCGTCATTGTGCGATTGATGTTATTACTCCGAATAAATTTCGCCCACTCGAGCATGCTGCATACGGCACGAATCTTGCTCATTCCGAAAAACGAATGATAGGCGATCATATAGAAGCTGTAGCAGAGAGGATATTAGGCAGTGATACGCGCGGGGGATATTGCGATGGAAATAGGAAAAGAGATAGTGTCTACCATACTCTAAATTTTGAAGACTTTTATCAAGGATGGGGCATTACATCTAATTTGTATAAAGGACAGCAATTATCGGTTATTATTCCTGTGCAAAATGAAGAGATGACGATTGGAAAGATTATAGAAGAGCTTCGCAAAATTGAACCATTGGAAATCATTGTTGTTGTAAATGGTTCGTCCGATAAAACGGCAACAATTGCAAAAGACAAGGGAGCAACAACAATTGTGTATAAAGAAGCACTTGGAAACGATGTGGGGCGTTCACTTGGAACTTATTTTGCAAAAGGAGAAATTGTTTTATTTATAGACGGTGATTTTGTTATCCCAGCTAGTGAGCTATATCCCTTTGCAAAAGCTATTGCAGATGGAACGGATGTCGCATTAAATGATTTAAATCATTATTTAGATTTGAGAGTACCACTTCATCTTGTAACAGCATTTAAATATGCATTAAATTTAGCTTATGATAGAAAAGATTTAGGAGTAGGCTCTCTTATTGCGGTTCCTAATGCGTTTAGTCGTACTTGTTTGAAGGAAATAGGGTATAAATCATTATTGTCACCTTGTGTAGCACAAGTGAAAGCTGTACTTTCAGGTTTTGAAATCGCTTGTGTAAGTCGTATCGATGTTGATAAGATGAACCGTGTTCGTCCCAGTGAACATTTCGCAAAAATAGGTCATCCTCCAGCTGTCCTTCGAATTATTGGTGATCATATAGAAGGATTAGAGCAATTAATTGCATTAACAAACAGTCGTGGTGGATTTTATGATGGAAATAGAAAAAGAGATGTTTTATAGTGGTAACAAAAAAAGTGTACAACGTATGTACACTTTTTTGCTCTGTTATAAAAACTATAACAGATTAGGAGATAAGAGTATTACAGCTCTACAATGGGTATCGTTCTTATATTACAAAATAGGACTCGTATATAAGGGTACCAAAAAAATACAATTAAAGAAAGGTTTAGTTATAAAGACTTTTACATGAAGTTAACACTACGGGTATAGTAGTTTGCTCAACATTTCACAAACATGTCACAACTATTTCGTCCACCTCCGAAAAAAAGTAGTATTCTAAGTGTGTAAGCTGTTATATAAAAAAACGCAGTCCTGTACTAATCAAAAATGGAGGAGATTAGGATGACTCAAGTATTAGAAAATGTAAAAAACGCGTGGGAAAACTTTAAAGGTGAAAAATGGAAAGCAGAGATTGATGTTCGCGATTTCATTTTAAATAATGTAAACGTTTACGAGGGAGAAGACTCTTTCTTAGCGGAAGCAACTGAAGCAACGAAAAAACTTTGGGATCAAGTAATGGATTTAACAACAAAGGAACGTGAAAACGGTGGCGTTCTTGATATGGATACAAAAATTGTTTCTTCTATTACATCACATGAACCAGGATATTTAAATAAAGATATTGAAAAAGTGGTCGGTTTCCAAACTGATAAACCATTTAAACGTTCTTTACAACCATATGGTGGTATTCGTATGGCGGAACAAGCTTGTGAAGCGTATGGATATGAAATGGATAAAGAACTTAGCAAGATTTTCAGAGACTGGCGTAAAACTCATAATCAAGGTGTATTTGATGCATACACACCAGAAATGAAAGCGGCTCGTAAATCAGGTGTTATTACTGGTCTTCCAGATGCATATGGACGTGGACGTATTATCGGTGACTATCGCCGCGTAGCGCTATATGGTATAGATCATTTAATTGAAGCGAAAAAAGCTGATTATAATTTAACTGGCGGTGTAATGAGCGAAGATACAATGCGTTTACGCGAAGAATTATCTGAGCAAATGCGTGCACTTCAAGAGTTAAAACAGATGGCTGCTTCTCATGGATTCGATATTTCTAAGCCAGCTACAAATGCACAAGAGGCCTTCCAATGGTTATACTTTGCTTATCTTGCAGCAATTAAAGAGCAAAACGGGGCAGCAATGAGCCTTGGACGTACATCTACATTCCTAGATGTTTACATTGAAAGAGATTTAGCAAATGGTACTTTAACAGAAGAAAAAGCACAAGAAATTGTTGACCATTTCATTATGAAATTACGTCTTGTGAAATTTGCAAGAACACCTGATTATAATGAACTATTCTCTGGAGATCCAACTTGGGTAACTGAATCTATCGGTGGTATGGCGTTAGACGGTCGTCCGTTAGTAACAAAAAACTCATTCCGTTTCTTGCATACATTAGATAATTTAGGACCAGCACCAGAACCAAACTTAACAGTTCTTTGGTCTAAACAATTACCGCAAAACTTTAAAAACTACTGTGCAAAAATGTCTATTAAAACATCAGCAATTCAATATGAAAATGATGACATTATGCGTTCTGACTACGGTGATGACTACGGTATTGCTTGTTGTGTATCAGCAATGAGAATTGGTAAACAAATGCAGTTCTTCGGAGCACGTGCAAACTTAGCGAAAGCATTACTATATGCGGTTAACGGTGGTAAAGATGAAAAGTCAAAAGCACAAGTTGGTCCTGAATACGCACCAATTACTTCTGAAGTATTAGATTATGAAGAAGTTATGCGTAAATTCGATATGACAATGGAATGGTTAGCTGGTCTATACTTAAATACATTAAATGTAATTCACTATATGCACGATAAATATAGCTATGAACGTATTGAAATGGCACTTCATGATACAAATGTTCTTCGTACAATGGCAACAGGTATCGCTGGATTATCTGTAGTAGCAGACTCTTTAAGTGCAATTAAATACGCAAAAGTAAAACCAATTCGTGATGAAAATGGTATTGCAGTTGATTTCGAAATTGAGGGAGATTTCCCTAAATACGGTAACAATGATGATCGTGTAGATGAAATCGCAGTAAATCTTGTGAAAACATTTATGAACAAGATTCGTAAACATAAAACATACCGTAATTCTGTTCATACAATGTCAATCTTAACAATCACATCTAACGTTGTATACGGTAAGAAAACTGGTAATACTCCAGATGGACGTCGTACTGGAGAACCATTTGCACCGGGCGCAAACCCAATGCATGGCCGTGATACAAAAGGTGCATTAGCGTCATTATTATCTGTAGCTAAATTACCATATGAAGATGCACAAGATGGTATTTCAAATACATTCTCTATTATTCCAAAAGCACTTGGTAAAGAAGATGATGTACAAGTACGCAACTTAGTATCTATGCTTGATGGATATGCAATAAAACAAGGACACCACTTAAATATTAACGTATTTAACCGTGAAACATTAATGGATGCAATGGAGCACCCTGAAAAATATCCACAATTAACAATTCGTGTATCTGGTTACGCTGTTAACTTTATTAAATTAACTCGTGAACAACAAATTGATGTAATTAACCGTACAATGCATGAAAGCATGTAAGTGAAAAAAGTGTCCCTCCGCTTTTAATATATAGCGGAGGGAGGCTGTTTCAATAAAGGAGGAAGTAACATGGTAAAAGGAAGAATACATTCTGTAGAGTCTTGCGGTACTGTTGATGGCCCAGGGATTCGTTATGTCATATTTACACAAGGGTGTTTATTACGTTGTCAATATTGTCATAATGCTGATACGTGGGAAATCGGTAAAGGTAAAGAAATAACAGTTGAAGAAGTGATGCAGGATGTGACATGTTACCTTCCATTTATTGAAGCTTCTGGAGGCGGTATAACAGTTAGCGGTGGAGAGCCACTATTACAGCTAGACTTCTTAATTGAGTTGTTTAAAAAGTGCAAAGAAGCTGGTATCCATACAACAATCGATTCTTCGGGCGGTTGTTATTCTGAAGAACCAGAATTCCAAAATAAGCTAGATATTTTAATGGATTATACAGATTTAGTTTTATTAGATTTGAAGCATATTGATTCAAAGAAACATCGTAAATTAACAGGGAAACCAAATGAACACATTTTACAATTTGCTCGTTATTTATCGGATAGAAAGAAACTAATTTGGGTAAGACATGTATTGGTTCCCGGTGTTACCGATGGTGAAGAGGATCTGCAAAAATTATCAAACTTTATTCAAAGTCTATCTAATGTTAAGAAAGTGGAAGTGTTACCATATCATAAACTCGGTGTTTATAAATGGGAGGCACTTGGACATAAGTATCCACTTGCGGATGTGAATCCACCGACAGAAGAAAATGTTGAGCATGCAAAACATATTTTAAAAGCAGTCTAATCCAAATATTGGATTAGGCTTTTTGTTTCTTTACCCCGCTATTTGTGGGAGCCCTGCTGCCCGTAAACCCCCACTGATTATTAGCCTTCACTTTATAATAAAATCTAGAGTATATATTTAGAAAAGAGTATACTGAAGAGAGAATATCCATATTTTTGTAAAAGATAGGCGGAGAAATTTACATAATTGTAAAGGGAAAACAAAATAGTAAAAAGAATTAAGAAGTAAAAGAGTGAGTATCATGAAATATAGAACATTTGTAAGTTATTGCGAAAGCCCTTATAGGAAAGTATAATATAAAGATATGAGCACAGATAGGATTAAGGGGTCAATCTTATATGCTTTGCATATCCACGACAGGTACATAGCTAACAGGGGAATATTGGAATCCGAGTATGTAATGTTTAAGGAAAATGTTTTTCCTATTGTCGTATATGCAATATGGAGAAACAAAAAGCTAGGAGTGGATTTGTTTGATAAAAAACCCCAAGGTTTTAATATTAACTGCACATTACGGTAACGGTCATGTGCAAGTAGCGAAAACATTAGAACAAACCTTTCGTCAAAAAGGAATCAAAGATGTAATTGTATGCGACTTGTTCGGAGAATCACATCCAGTTATAACCGATATTACAAAATATTTATATTTAAAAAGCTATACGGTAGGAAAAGAATTATATCGTTTGTTTTATTATGGTGTAGAGAAAATTTATGATAAAAAAATAGCATCTTGGTATGCGAATTTTGGAAGAAAGCGTTTGAAGACGCTATTACAGGTGGAGAAACCGGATATTGTTATTAATACCTTTCCAATCATCGCTGTACCAGAATTGAAAAAGCAAATAGGTATTTCTATTCCTGTTTATAACGTATTAACGGATTTTTGTGTGCATAAAATATGGATCCATCGAGAAGTAGATCGTTATTTTGTAGCAACCGATCATGTGAAAAAAGTGATGGTTGATATCGGTGTACCTGCAGAGCAAATTGTTGAAACAGGGATTCCGATTCGCAGCAGTTTTGAGCTAAAGATAAATCCAGCAATTATATATAATAAATATCAGTTATGTAAGGATAAAAAGATGTTATTAATTGTAGCAGGTGCTCATGGTGTGCTAGGGAGTGTAAAAGAGCTATGCCAGTCATTTATGTCAGTACCAAACTTACAAGTAGTTGTCGTTTGTGGGAAAAACGAAGCTTTAAAGCAGGATTTAATGGAACTACAGGAACAAAGTTCTGATGCTTTAAAAGTATTTGGTTATGTTGAAAACATTGATGAGTTGTTCCGTGTTACTTCTTGTATGATTACGAAGCCAGGTGGTATTACATTAAGCGAAGCAGCAGCATTACAAGTACCTGTCATTTTATATAAACCTGTCCCAGGACAAGAGAATGAAAATGCGTTGTATTTTGAAAAAAAAGGGGCTGCAGTTGTCATTCGTGATGATAGTGAAGTTTTTGCAAAAACAGAGGCGTTATTACAAGATGATATGAAGCTTCTTCAAATGAAAGAAGCAATGAAAAGTATTTATCGTCCTGAGCCAGCTGGTCATATTGTGGATACAATTTTGGCAGAAAATCATGCAGAGCCGAATCATATACCTATTAAATCACCAGCTCTTGCCGAATCTTTTACTTAATATGAAACCCCTCTTTTAAGCATTTAAAGAGGGTTTTTTTATTGTTGTAAAAAAAGTAAACGTGAATTATTAACTTATCCACAAGGTATTGCGCTTCTATTAGACAGTAAAGTCGGAATATTAACAACTATATCCACATAGTCCACAATTTTTAGAAAATTATCCACAATTCTCACGTTTAGAATTCATTTAAATAGATGAATTCGTAAAAAACTTTTGGAATTTATGCACAATTCTACGATTTTTGTGGATAAAGTTGTCCACAAAAAAGATTCCTTATTTATAAGGAACCTTTTTTGCTAATCTATTGGAAGATCTTATGTAATGAAACTGAATAATTAGGGGGGAAACCTTCTAATTATTCAGTTTCACTTTAAATGCTTTTTGAGCGATAGCCCGCTGCACGATCTGCTTTTCGAAATTCTCGTTGATAGAGAACTTCTTGTGTACTAGATAATGTGTTTTTTGCTTTATCACGTTTCTTTTTATCCATTACAAATCACCTCGTGTCCTAAAGTCACTATCTATCGTTTCCAAAGACATGGGGTGATATACATATATGTCAAATTAGTAATGATTAATTATTATTTCTGAATTTTTAGATTACGCTTCTTTTAATTGGTGTGCTTCTTGGAATGTTGTATCTCGCATTGTTGCAAGTGTATATTGATCTTTTGGAATTTCATATAAATTATATACTTCTTCATGCGCGTTAATTTCATCATAAACGGCTTTTCTTGTTTCGTTTGCTAGATTTACATATTGTAGTTTTTCGGCAGCCTTAATAGACCGGATATTTATTTTACGAATACGCATAAAAATCGTTTCAATATCTAATTCGTAGAAAAGTTCGCTAAAAAATGAATCTTTCGCTAATTTATTATATCCTTTGCCATGATAGGGTTTGCCAAGCCAGGTTCCGAGGAATCCGGCTTTTTCTTGCACATCAAATAAAGTAATTGTACCGATAGGGTTACCCCATTCATCTAAAATTGTGCGTGAGATTAATTCTCCACGCTCTTCGGCTTCAATTGTTTGTTTCGTTAAAAATAAATATTCTTCATAAGAATAAGCCTTTTGACGCACAAAAGGGAAGACAGCTGGATCCACCATTAACTCGTATAGAACGTGGCTGTCGTGTAAGTCGCGTTTTTTCAACACACTAACTCCTCCTCACACGAGGGTAGCATGACGAAAAAACACCCACCCTCGAAATTTTTATATCAATCTTTAAAAAATTTCGGGGTGGGAATCGAACCCACTAGAACCAGTTTATAACGCTGGTGGCGCACCATTTGCCTTCCCCATTCATCAATTTGAAAATGATAATCACGACACAAATTGATTATGGTTTCATTCAGTTTATAATCGTATAATACTTTATCTAGTCAAAAAAATAAACTAGTTTTTTTTATTTTTTTTGTAAATTATTTTTCCGTCAATCATGGTGAGTACAGGCTTGGCTAAATAATGGAAAGGATGGTGAGTCCATAACACGAGATCAGCATCTTTTCCAACTTCAATGCTTCCAATTCTATTCTCTAAACGTAAATTACGAGCTGGAAAAATAGTTATTCCTTCCAAGGCCGTTTTTTCATCTAATCCTTCTCGAACAGCGATAGCGGCACAAACATTTAAATATTGAATGGGTGTATAAGGGTGATCTGTTGTAATAGAAACTTCTATGCCACTTTTAGATAATATATGATAAGTATCCCATGTTTTGTTTTTAAGCTCGATTTTCGAACGTCGTGTAAGGGTCGGACCAACTGAAATCTTTAAATTATGTTTCGAAAGTTCCTCAACAATAAAGTGTCCTTCTGTACAATGTTCAATACGTAAATCAAGATTGAATTCTGTCGCAAAGCGTAAAGCTGAAGTGATATCATCTGCGCGGTGAGCGTGGATACGTACTGGTATTTCTCGGCGGAGTGCTTTTAAAATAGGGAGCATTCGAAAATCAGCTTCATGCCCGTAGTGTTGTGCGTCATAGAATGTTTCACGAAGTAACCCCATAATTCCCATACGTGTTATTGATTCTTTTGTGCCGTTGCTATGGACCTTTTTAGGGTTTTCTCCAAAGGCAATTTTTAAACCAGCGGGTTCCTGAATAATCATATGATCAATACAAGTTCCAGCAGTTTTTATTACACAAGTAGTACCGCCGATAATATTTTGGCTTCCGGGCATAACGTGAACAGTCGTAACCCCATTTTGTACAGCGTCTTGAAATGCAATATCAAAAGGATGGATCCCGTCTAAAGAACGGATATGTGGTGTTGAAACTTCAGATGTTTCATTTGCATCATTACCAGCCCAACCAGTGCCTTCGTCATAGAGACCAAGATGAGTATGCACATCAATAAATCCAGGTAAAAGATGAAGAGCTCGTGCGTCTATAACAGTCATATCTTGAGTAGGCTTAATATAAGGTTTGACCTCGGTGATTCGTTCTCCTGTAACCAGTACATCTCCTTGAAATTTTGGAGAGGTAATAGGATATACGATGGCTTGTTTGAGCAATGTTTTCATAGGTACCTCATTTCTGTTACTTTGTAATATTTAGTGTAAGTTAAGACAAAGTAACTGAAAGGTTGTTCGTGTAGTAATGCTCCGGAGTTTAGAAAGTGAGAAGTTTTGAAGGAGATAAACTACCCGTAAAACTATTTTAGAAGTACTACATTGTATGCAAGAGTATATTTTGTAATGCATGGTTAACTGTAGGAAATGTGTATCGATATCCATGTTCAATCGCTTTATTGGGTAATACATGTTGCCCTTCTAATACAAGTATACTCATCTCACCGAGTAAAGCGCGCAGTACAAATGAAGGAACAGGTAACCAATGAGGTCGCCTAGTTATAGTGGCAATAATTTCACCGAACTCTTTCATCCGTATTGGCGTTGGCGCTGTAATATTAAAAGGTCCGTCAATTTCTTTTTTGTGAATGATGAAATCAATCATGCGAACGACATCGTCTATATGAATCCATGATAACCATTGGTTTCCAGATCCAATTGTCCCCCCAATATATAATTGATAGGGAAGTAGCATTTTTGGAAGAGCTCCTCCGTCTGCACCTAATACGACTCCAAATCTTGAGTAGATTGTTCTTATTCCAAGAGAACGTGCTTTAGATGCTTCTTGCTCCCATAAAAATACTGTTTCTGCTAAAAAATCATTTCCGGGAGTTTCTTGTTGCTCAGTAAAAGACTCTGTTTCAGATGTTCCATAGTATCCAATAGCGCTTGCGTTAATAAATGTGTGTGGTTTTGTTGCGAGTGCTTGTAATTGTTTCATGAGTCCTCTTGTTGTTTGAATCCTACTGTTTAAAATTGTTTCTTTTTGTTTCTTTGTCCATCTACTATTAATAGACTCTCCAGCTAGATTAATAACTACATCGATAGAGGAGAGGGGAAAGGTCTGTAAATCCGGTGTCCATTGTACGTATTGAAGGTTAGTATGTGAAGTTTCAGCAGTTTTTTTTCGAGTAAGAATGTAAACAGTATATCCCTTTTGAATAAAAAAACTAGAAAGGTATTTGCCGATAAAGCCAGAGCCACCAGAAATTGCGATTTTCACAATCATTTCCTCCTCATTATATATATTCTTGAAAAGCAAAAACGTTCCTTGACTATGTTAAAATAATAGAGAGGTGAGAGTATGACTGTCATTACAAAAATAGAAGTGCAAAAACGCTCGAAAGAACGATTTAATATTTATATTGATAAAGGTCAAGGTGAAGAGTACGGGTTTAGTGTGAATCAATCAATCTTAATGAAACATGGGTTACAAAAAGGCTTAGAAATTGATGAAGTAGCGTTAGGGAATATTTTGTACAATGAAGAGGTACAAAAAGCATATTTACAAGCAATTTCCTATTTATCCTATCAAATGAGAACAAAACAAGAAATAGAAGATTTCTTACGAAAAAAAGAAGTGGGACAGGCCATCATCTCTGAAGTCATTTCGAAATTATTACATGATCGATATATTAATGATAAAGAGTACGCTATTTCATACGTGCGAACGCAAAGTAATGTGAATCAAAAAGGTCCAACTGTTATTAGGAGAGGGCTATTAAGTAAAGGTGTTCAGGATTTAATCATTACACATAGTTTACAAGAGTATCCAAAGGAGAAGCAAATTGAGAATGCTTTGTTTCTTATAGAAAAGAAAAAAAAATCTTATCAAAAGCATTCATTTTTACAAATGAAACAAAAATTAGACGAAATGCTTGTTCGTAAAGGGTATTCTAGAGAGGTAATTCAAATTTGTCTGGAAGAATTGAAAGACGAAAAAGATGACGAACAGCAACAAGAAGCGTTACACTATCATGGGAATAAATATTATGAGAAATATAAGAAGTATGATGGTTGGACATTCGAAAATAAGGTGAAGCAAGCGTTATATCGAAAAGGATTCTCTATTGATGAGATAGATATATTTTTACAAATGAAACGTGAAGAGGAATGAGGAAATAAGATGGGTATGCCAAAACGCTACAGTGAAATGACACCACATGAGCTAAGGGAAGAAATTGGGGTTTTGAAGGAGCAAGCAGTAAAGGCTGAGCAACTTGGAATTGTAAATGAATTCGATGTATTAATGAGAAAAATGGCTATGGCTCGTGCTTATATGATAGATATAAATAAATTCCATATTGGTGAGATATATGAATTAGTAGAAGAACCTGGTGTGGTATTTAAAATTACGTATTTCAATGGGGTATTTGCTTGGGGATATAAGCAAAATGATAATGAAGAGATTGGAATACCAATTTCCTTGCTACAAGAAAAATAAAAACCAGAGAGCGAATCTCTCTGGTTTTCATCTTTGGTAGGCGTTAAAGGAGATAGGAGATTCTAAAATTGGCGTTTTTTACATTCGTTTGCCAGTATAATGAGAGACTGGGTTTGTTGCGTCTGTCCGTTAACTTGCGCCTTCGCATGTTTTGGACGAGTCCACGTATGGTTAAATAATTCAGAACGACGATCTAAATGGTCACGGTAGCTCATCTTTATCACCTCGTGTAGGAATTTAATTTGGACTACTCTTCCTGCTGATTTGCAGCACGCATACGTTCTTGTGGGTGCGTGTTAATTGTGCCGTTAGGTCGTTTCGAAGCGAAGCGTGATTTCGCTTTCGGTTGACCTTCGATTTTGCTGTTGTTTTTTGACTCAGACCAAAATTCGGCTTGTCTACCCATTAAGAACGCCCCCTCATTATCAGTCGATACCTCTTTAAGAAGTATCACTTATAGAATGTGCAAAATAGAAGAAACTATCCTTTAGAAATTAAGGGAATAAATAGGTAAAAGGAGAATAGAACATGAATGATATTTATGAAACATTAACGAAAGAATTATTAGATAAGAATGACAACCTTTCTTACGCACAAGCTCGTGCATGGGTTGAATTACTGTGGGAAGACTTCCGAACAACTTATGCTAAATCAGGTCGTTACCAAGGTGAGGAAATGACTGAACAAGTGGTACGAACATGGGTTAATAATCATGGAGAGCGCCTTCATGAAATGCGTACGAATAATCCGAAGTATAGCCATTTAATCAATCAAGAAGATCATTTGAAACATTAAAAAAAGCGACTTAGGTCGCTTTTTTTAATGTGGAAGCAATTCCAGTTTCTTTCGAAGTTTTTCTTCGCTGAAAATCCATCCTGTATATGAATTAATAATATTTAAATTTTGATCGAGCTGGACGATTGCGACGAATGGATAATAATCTTTACTTCGATACCGCAAATCAATAAATCGAACTTCATAATAGTTATCATAATCGAAAATATCCCAGCGATATACAGGCGAGAAAGATAAGAAAGCAGATATATTTTCATCTCGCACAGCAGCTTGCATAATGGCAGTATTCGGGAACGGTACGCGATTAAATTTATCGTATACAAGGATATTACCGCGGTGCCATCTTGCGACGTAGTAATGTTCAGTTGTAACGACGGCTAAATGATAATGATAAAATTTGTAAGAAGGAGAAATAATCACTTTCTCTACATTTTTGAAACGTTTGTATACTACACTTTTGATATTTCGATGCATCATAATGCGGCCGATGTAGTAAACAAACATTAATATATATGCTGCTAAAGCAGTATAGCCTTTATGTGCTCCGACAAGCATACAGGCTATAGCGAGTATATGGATAAAGAAAATGACCGTATCAAACGTATTAATTATGCCGAGCGCTACCCATTTTTTTGTGAAGGGCCTTAATGCCTGTGTACCATAGGCATTGAAAATATCCACAAAGACATGAAGAAAGACGGCAATAAATGACCAAAGTAGTAGATGCAGATAGGGAGCGTCTGAAAAGAAGGCGAAAGAGATGCCACTTATAAGGAGTGACCAAAGAATCACTGCAGGAATGGAATGAGTAATCCCGCGATGATTTCTTATATATTTAGCGTTATTACGCAATTTTAAAACTGTATCGATGTCAGGAATATTGGAACCGGCAATTGTTGCAAGCATCACTGCTTGTGGCCCAATATCACTTTGTGCTATAGCTGGATCTAATGTTGCCAAACTGCCTAGAGTAACGCCCATAACAAGGTGAGTGGCTGTGTCCATAGAAATCCACCTCCGTTTTTTATTAATGTAACTCTTTTTATTCGATACCTCAAGTCCTTTGCCTTCTATTTCCTATGTCATCTTACTTAAATTTTTTCCTAAAATCTTTATAATAGTACATATATGCAAAAAAATGAGGGGGATCAAGTTTGACACTTGAAATATTAAATGAGTTTAACATAGAACAGTTTCAAAATGATTTAATTGGTTGGTTTGAAAAAGAACAACGTGATTTACCGTGGCGAAAAAATAAAGATCCATACCGTGTTTGGGTTTCGGAAATTATGTTACAGCAAACAAGGGTAGAGGCTGTAAAACCATATTACGCAAATTTTATGGGGAAGTTTCCTACGCTTGAAGCGCTAGCAACTGCCGATGATGAAGAAGTATTAAAAGCATGGGAAGGCTTAGGTTATTATTCTAGAGCACGAAATTTACACGCGGCAGTAAAAGAGGTAAAAGAAGTATATGGCGGGACAGTACCGAGCGATGTAAAGAAAATTGAAAAATTAAAAGGAGTAGGACCATATACAAAAGGTGCCATTTTAAGCATTGCATATGGCATACCAGAGCCAGCGGTTGATGGAAATGTTATGCGCGTATTATCTCGTATTTTATCAGTGTGGGATGATATTGCAAAGCCGAAGACGAGAAAAGTTTTTGAAGAGATTGTGCGTGAAATTATTTCGGTAGAAAATCCATCTTATTTTAACCAAGGTTTGATGGAATTAGGGGCATTAATTTGTATCCCGAAAAATCCATCTTGTTTACTTTGTCCTGTACGTGAACATTGCAGAGGGTATGCTGAAGGTGTTCAAAAAGAACTACCAGTGAAAAGTAAAGCGAAAGCACCTACAATGGTACCGCTCGTTGCAGGAGTACTTCAAACTGAAGATGGCCGTTACGTAATTAATAAACGCCCAAGTACGGGATTACTGGCTAATATGTGGGAGTTCCCGAATATTGAACTAGGTGAAGGTATTCGTAATCAGAAACAACAGCTTACGGATTATATGAAGGAGAGCTTTGATCTCTCTGTTTCAATTGATGAATACGCGATGAATGTACAACATACTTTTACACATCGTACTTGGGATATATTTATATTTTACGGAAAAGTAACAGGTAATATTGTCGAAACGGATACATTAAAGTTTGTGTCGAAAGAAGCGTTCGAACAGTTACCTTTCTCGAAATCACATCGTACAATTTACGAAAAGTGTGTTGAGAAAATTACAATGCAATAAAGTGAAACTTTAATCAGTGGGGGTCTTACTGCCCGTTAATGCGGGATAAATAATAAAAACGTGTTCCAGAACTTTGGAACACGTTTTTTATATTGAAAATAAATTTGTATTTTGAGGTTAAAAATCCATGCGTTTATAATCCGCCCCGTGACTCGATTTCTTTCACAACTTCTTTATAAATCGTTTGTCCCTCTACATTTAGATAAGGCATAATTTGCTGAAATGAATGATGAAAATAAGCTAATTCATCCTCTTTCCATTCATTTTTGGAAATCATAGTTAGCTCAGTCATATCACGCCCAGTATACATATTCCCACCTCCATCATATGTAGTTTGAATGAGTGATAAGAGATATATACGTGAATTTTTAAAAAGAAAATTAGGGATAACTTCTAAGCAAATTGGTTACATTATTGATTGTGGAGGTGAGAAAGATGAGTAAAAAACAACAAGGTTATAATAAGGCAACTTCTGGTGCTAGCATTCAAAGTACAAATGCTAGCTATGGTACAGAGTTTGCAACTGAAACGAATGTACAAGCAGTAAAACAAGCAAACGCACAATCAGAGGCACAGAAAGCACAAGCTTCTGGTGCTCAAAGTGCAAATGCTAGTTATGGTACAGAGTTTGCAACTGAAACAGATGTGCATGCAGTGAAAAAACAAAATGCACAATCAGCTGCAAAACAATCACAATCTTCTAGCTCAAATCAGTAATGAAGGAAAAACACTTCTCCGTTCGAGAGAAGTGTTTTCTTTGTGTGCGTGTCACTGTAATGAAAATAAAGTGAACGACATAACTTCTAATAAGTCAACAAATATAGTCAAAGGAGAAAGAAGTTCACGATTAGAAATATGTAATAGGAATTATAACTGGCGAATGAATCAAAAGGGGGTAAGTGATGAACGATTTTGATAAGTTGGTAGGAGAGCAGTTGGAAACGATGGATGAGCTTTTAAAGTTACAATCACATTTAGAGAAGTATCAGCAAATTGAAATGAGTGGAAGGGATACGTGTGATAAAAAAGAATTGCATTTTATCCGTCAAGAAATATACAGAACAGAAATAGCATTAAAACTTTTGCATGAAAAATTTGAACAGCAAACGAATAATGTGATTCAATCTTTTGAAACCGAAAAAATAATTTCAAATTAAGGGTGAGATATGTTGTTGATTTTAGGGGAAAGTCCTTTCTTAAACAGAGATGAGGGGGACTTTTCTTTTTGTTATATCTTCGTTTAATCTTCTAAAATACGTATTGCTAATTCATAGAGGATTTTCCTTTAGTAAAAGGGTTGGTGATGTGGTATTCAATAATACAAACTTCATTATATTCCTTATGAAAACAAGTATCCTATCGCTTTAGTTTTAAAATTTTGACAAAAAAGTTATAATAGAAAAAAAGTGAATGCAGTTCAAGGGGTAGTTAAGACAACTTAAGAATGGCATTTGCAGCTGAAAGAAGGGAGCATATATGGGATTTCCCAAAGAAGGAGAAAAGGTACAAATACATAGTTATAAACATAATGGCTCCATTCATAGAATGTGGGAAGAGACATCGATTTTAAAAGGGACGCAGAGTCTTGTGATCGGAGCGAATGATCGTACAGTAGTTACGGAATCAGATGGCCGAACATGGATTACTCGCGAACCTGCGATTTGTTACTTTCATGCCAATTATTGGTTTAATGTGATTGGAATGCTAAGGGAAGAAGGAGTATATTATTATTGTAATTTAAGTTCTCCTTTTGCATATGACTCTGAGGCATTAAAGTATATTGATTACGATTTAGATATTAAAGTGTATCCGGATATGACATATACACTTTTAGATGAAGATGAGTATGAGAAGCATAGCCAAATCATGCAGTATCCACCTGTTATTGATACAATTTTAAAACGAAATGTAGCACATTTAACACAGTGGATTCATCAAAGAAAAGGTCCATTCGCACCGGATTTCGTAGATATGTGGTACGAAAGATATTTAATGTACAGAAATTAAAACAAACCTGCAGGGGATTTCCCGGCAGGTTTGTCCTATTAGAGGGGGGATTATGTGCAAGGTATAAAAAGATATTTACAATTTGTTAAACCATATCGATGGCTTATTGCTATTACAATTATTATTGGTCTTGTGAAGTTTGGTATCCCGCTTATTATGCCATGGTTATTAAAGTATATTATTGATGATGTTATTCAAAGCACGGGATCGCTTCAAGAAAAAACGTCTCAATTAATAACCGCAATTGGGATTGCTTTTTTTATTTTTGCAGTAGTAAGGCCGCCGATAGAATATTATCGTCAATATTTTGCGCAGCGCATTGCCAATACAATACTATACGATTTACGAAAATATATTTTTGGGCACTTGCAAAAATTGAGCTTACGTTATTATTCGAACACAAAAACAGGGGAGCTTATTTCACGTGTAATCCATGATGTAGAACAAACGAAGGATTTTGTAATTACTGGTCTTATGAATGTTTGGTTAGATACTGCAACAATTGTTATTGCCATTATCGTTATGTTTTCTATGAATATAAAATTAACCTTTGTTGCTTTATTAATCTTACCTATTTATGTAGTTGCAGTGAAATATTTTTTCGGGCGCCTTCGAAAATTGACGAAAGAGCGCTCACAAGCGTTAGCAACTATGCAAGGGTATTTACATGAACGTATTCAAGGAATGCAAGTGACACGTAGTTTTGCATTAGAAGAGTATGAAAGAGGACAGTTTGAAAAGAGAAATAATGAATTTTTAACGAAAGCACTAACTCATACGAGTTGGACAGCGAGAACATTTTCGGCAGTGAATACGTTAACGGATTTAGGGCCATTACTTGTTATTGGTTTTGCGGCGTATGAGGTAATTCAAGGATCGTTAACACTGGGTACTATGGTTGCTTTTGTTGGATATATGGATAGTTTATATAGTCCGCTTCGTCGCCTTGTTAATTCATCTACAACATTAACACAGTCTTTCGCCTCGATGGATCGAGTGTTTGAATTGTTGGATGAAAAATACGATATTGTTAATGTGCCAAATGCAGTGCAAACAAAAAAGTTAAATGGTGAAATTGTATTTGATAATGTTTCTTTTCGTTATAATGCGGATGAAAAAGAAATATTGCATAATCTGTCATTAACTATGCGCTCGGGAGAGAAGGTTGCGCTTGTAGGGGCAAGTGGAGGAGGAAAGTCATCTCTTGCTAGTTTAATTCCGCGTTTTTATGATGTTTCTGAAGGTGCAGTTTATATAGACGGGATAGATGTAAGAAAGTATAATATGAGAAATTTACGTAGTCATATTGGAATTGTGCTACAAGATAATTTATTATTTAGCGATACAATCGGGGCTAATATTTTATATGGCAATCCGAAAGCTACAGAGGCGGAAGTGATTTCAGCTGCCAAAGCTGCACAAATTCATAATTTTATTACAGAGTTGCCAGACGGCTATGATACTGTCGTTGGGGAACGTGGTGTGAAATTATCTGGTGGACAAAGACAGCGTGTAGCAATCGCGCGGGTTTTTCTAAAGAATCCGTCTTTACTTATATTAGATGAAGCAACGTCCGCTTTAGATTTAGAAAATGAACGGTATATTCAAGAGGCACTGCAAACGTTAGCTGCAGATCGGACAACAATTATCATTGCACACCGATTAGCGACGATCACGCATGTCGATACAATTATTTATGTTGAAGATGGTGAAATAAAAGAAAAGGGTTCTCATGAAGAGTTAATGAAAAAAAGGGGATTTTATTACAATCTATATCGACTTCAGCATATAACAGAAACAGCTCCTTTAGCGTAAAAGGAGCTGTTTTTTATTCGTCTTCTTTTTTATCTTCGATTTGGAGTTCGCTTTCTGGTTTATGGTATGTGTAGAAGCTATCCACAAGTAAATCTAAATGCTCTACTTCCTCACTGTAGTTAATAATTGAAGAAATAAGAGGGAAGAGGTGTAACCATATTTTATATGCTTCCTCATCATCCTTATTTTGATAATCCATAAAGATATCAATCAATTCTTGTTTACCTGTTTCAACTTCATCAAGCATCTCAACGGATTGTTGTTTCTTTGCTTTACCAATAAATTTTAATAACACTTGTTCGTGATAATGCGTTAATGAATCAAGTTCGTTTTGAATAGATTCCTGAAACTCTTCTGGCATATAGCGCAGTTCATTTTCAGTGCGATGTAATGACTTTAATGTGCTTAAAGCACGGCTTGTTGTCGCTAACATTTGTCTGAATAAAACGAGCTTACGAATTTTGGCGAATTGTATTTTTTTCGTATAGCTTCTTTCTTCTTTATACAGCAAATAGTAATGATTTAGTTTAATCATTTTTTCTTTCATGCGATCAATATCGGTTTTTAGCGTTGTAAAATCAGAAGCTTGCCTACTGTTCATACGAATCCATTTAACAATTTCCTCTGTATTATCAACGATGCGATGGTAAAGTTTTGTTTCATATTTTGGCGGCATAAATACTAAATTTACAAGCGAAGCCGCAATAATTCCAATCATAATCGTTGCGAATCGAAGTAAGGCAAAATTAAAGAAATCTTCGCCTTGATACTCCATAATGGCGATAACTGTTACTAAAGCGAGTGATATTGTTTTTTCTAAGTGTAATTGTAAAGTAAGAGCAATTACTAATATACACGTTAATCCAATAATAAAAGGATTATGTCCAAAAGCAGTAGCAAATACGATAGCGAATACCGCACCAATTACGTTTGCTTGAATTTGCTCAAGAGCTGTTAAATACGAGCGATATACAGACGGTTGAACAGCAAAGATAGCTGAGATTCCCGCAAATACTGGACTCGGTAATTGAAGTAAAATACAAGCAAATAAAGCTAATGTAATGGCAATACCCGTTTTTAAAATGCGAGCACCAAGTTTCATACCCTTATTGATATCCTTTCTCTTGTCATAATGAATGTACAACATGATACTATACATTCATTACAATATGTTAGCAAGTGATATTTTAGTGACGTTAAAAAGTTTAATAAATAAATTACAATCAATTTATAATTTCTCCAAATTCTCTTTAAACATCTATTCTTTAATAAAAAAACCTGCTGAATTTCAGCAGGTTTCAAATTGTTATTCTAGATTACTATGCGATGCTCGCTTCGTCAATTTTTTTATGAAAATAAATATTGTACATATCATTCAGTTGAAATAGATGGATCCGCCTGTTCTTTTTTCGGGATAATTTCATAGAAGTGAAGCTGGATATCATCTAATAATGGTGTTAACAAAGCGACTTCTTCATATTGTTCATGCTCATTTAATACACGAATGTAGTCTAATAATAATTCGTTCACATCTTGTAAACCATGTTTACTAATTGGCTGCAATGTTACATTTGCACCTTTAGCGATTCTTCTTTTTAAAGCGTGTTCTGTTAAACCTAAGTTTGGCTCATGACGTAAATAAACAACACCACCAGTCATGCCGGCACAAATCCATGGACCAGGATCTCCTAAAACAAGAGCACGACCATTTGTCATATATTCAAAAGCAAATCCTTTTATATTAGAATATACTCCGATATTTCCTTGTTCTTTTTCGCGAAGTGGTTTTGTAATTCTGCCTCCAATTATCATATCTGCTCCAGAAAGGCGAATGCCAGCACGAGCATCAGCGTTACCTTGCACGTATAATGCACCTTTTTGAGCGCCGTATCCAAATCCTTTTCCGACAGAACCGTTATAATATGTTCCATCTTTTCCTTTTGCTTTCGTTATATAAATGCCACCGCCAAATGAAGTTTTTCCAATTCCATCTTGCGCGCCACCATTTACGTGTATAAATAAGTTCTCGCTATTGTACGCGCCTAATCCGTTTCCGGGAACAGATCCGTTTGTATACTTTAATGTAAGTGGTTCAAGATGAGTGTTTTCATATAATTTGCTACGAATACGATAACAGGATTCTAGACCGCCCATTACGCGTTGCTCTACGCCGACGCTTACTAATTCTTTTGACTGGAGAGAATTTGTTGTTTCAAATTGTTTTTCTTGTACAGATGCCGTTATTTTCACGGATGAATCTTCTATCGTTTGTATTAAATTACGTAAGTCTAATAAGTCCTTGCCTCGAGTTTGTTCTAATAAATCCGATCGTCCGATAATATCTTGTAAGTTTGTGTAACCGAGCTGCCCTGTTAAACGTTTCAATTCTGTACCGAAAGTAGTGAATAGGCTTAATAGCCCTGTAACTGCGCTTTCTAATTCACGTGGAACGAAACGGCGCAGTCCATGTTCTTTCGCTTGAGCTTCAGATTCAATTTGTGTTGCAATTCCGACGTGGCACGTATCAAGATGACAACCACGGCAAGTTGTACAGCCAATTGCAATCATTGATAATGTGCCAAATCCGATCCGGTTTGCTCCAAGGAGCATGATTTTTAAGGCGTCATTGACACTTCGAATACCGCCGTCTGCCCAAATTTCTACTTTATGTCTCATATTTGCTTCTAGTAACGCATTGTGAGCAGCTTTAACGCCAATCTCTACAGGAAGACCTACATGTTGCAATGCGTGAATACGCGCAGCACCTGTTCCGCCATCAAATCCACTAATGTTAATAAAGTCAGCGCCAGCTTTTGCGATACCGACAGCAATTGTTCCGATGTTAGGAACGACAGGAACTTTTACAGCTACTTTTGCAAGATGATTAGCCGTTTTAATTTCTGTAATCATTTGAGCCAAGTCTTCAATCGAATAAATATCATGGTTGTTAGAAGGTGAAATTAAATCTGAACCAATTGTAGCATTACGCGCTTCCGCAATTTTGGCAGTCACTTTTGAACCAGGCAAATGTCCACCTTCACCAGGCTTTGCTCCTTGACCGATTTTAATTTCAATTAAATTTGATGAATTTAGTAGTTCAGCGTTTACTCCAAACCGGCCAGATGCAACTTGTTGTCCGCGTGTATGTGGGTATTTACCAATCATATCTTTAATTTCGCCGCCTTCACCGTTCAAACTAATCATATTTAGCTGATTGGCAGCTTCTGCATATGCACGGAAGGCAATTTCATTTTGAGAACCGAATGACATAGAACTAATAATAAATGGTAAATCATGATTGTGAATGCCGATGGACACTTCTTCAGTCGGAATTACATGTTCTGTTTGTTTTGTTTGAATAAGGTGCCTGATTGCGATAGGGTTATTTTCTTCTAATTCACTTAACTTGTCGCGGTAATCATCATAAGAGTTTCCTTTTGCAACATCACCAATTGCTTTCCAAATCCGGGGGAATATATGAAATGATTTTCGCATTCTAACTTTTGGATTGTTATAATCATCAGCTCGAATTTTCGCATCTTCAGCAAGTGATTCAAGTGAAAAAGCTAAATCATTTGAACCGAAGAAATTTGTAATTTGTAATATATTTGCGATTTCCTCATGTAATCCAATAGAGGAGAAGAGGCGACCGTAACCGCGTAATTCATGAATTCCAATCGTCGAAATTACTTTCTCTAGTCCTTTATTAAGTGCGGTATACAAATTAGTAATTGGTGCTTTTGTTCCATCATTTACCGTTGCGAACAATAAATATGGATTAATACCATCTGCCCCTAATCCGTATAGCGTGACGATATCGTGTAAGGAGCGAAGGGCACCAGAACGTATAACGAGAGAGCATTTCCGGCGTAATTTATTTTCAGTTAATGCTTGATGTACTTTAGCAGTAACTAAATGTGGATCAATCCATAACAGTTCATTTTGATGAGATTTAGCGTCATCTAATACTAGTAGGGAAGCCCCGTCTTTAACGGCTGCTATCGCTTCGGAACCAATTCGGTTTAATGCGCTTTGTAAAGTTTCTGATGGACTAAATGTGACAGAAATTGTAGAGACAGAGCTATGAGTGATGAATAGCTGTATAAGTTGTTCGTACGTAATCGTGTGTAAGTCTGCCGCGATAGATTGAGCTAAACTTCCTTCTAAAATAATTGGTGAGAGCATCTCGATTACAAATGGTTGTTTAGAGTTATCTAATAAACCCGGACGCTCTCCGAGTACAGTACGTGTGGAGAAGTGCTCGACTTCTCGATCACGATCGATTGCTGGATTTGTAACAACGGCTACACTTTCCTTAATGAAATCAGCAATATTTCGTCTATCTGTATCAAGTGCGGCAAGTGGTGAGTCATGCCCAAGTGAACGAATTGGTTCGACGCCTTTTGTCGCCATCTGTTCAAGGAGCTGAATATGTTCTCGATCCCAGCCGAAAGCGACGTATTGATTCGTTTCAACTTGAACCAAATCACATAATCCCTCAGTTTCTTTCGTTTCAGGGATAGATAAGTTTACATGATAGTTGGTAACATCGATTCGTTTATTAAAACGGTTGAATACTTCAATTTGATAATTGTCGTATTCATAGAGAACGAGCTCATCTTGTTCATTCCATTTTAATCCAACTTTTTCTCCAGGAGCGAGTGGTTTCGGCTCTGCTACATATTCGGCTGGTGATACAACTCCAGGTTCAGAAGAGAAAATATAGGAGCTCTCTGTCTCTACTTTCCAAACTGGGCGTAATCCAAGGGAATCGACACTGAAAACAGCTTCATCTTTATAACGTGAAATGATGCCAGCTGGACCTTGTGCGAAATGCCCCCAAGCCTCACGTATATAAGTGTATAAGTTTTGTAAGTTTGTTTCGTAAAGTTTTATTTCATTAATAATTGGTGGAAATAATATATCCATTGCTTCAAATAAACTGTAGTTATACTGAACGAGAAGGGTTTCTAAGGTGCGGTTTAAATCTTGGGAATCACTGCCCCCGGCAGTAAGTGGTACATTAATCATGTCAGCTTGATCACGTAATTTTGCAATCGTGTTAATTTCACCATTATGCCCGAGAATACTAAATGGTTGTACACGAAAAAAATTAGATAACGTATTAGTAGAATAGCGATTATGTCCTAGTGTCATAGTTGAAGCGATAAGTGGGTGTTGTAAATCATTGTAATAAGCAACGAGTGTATCACCAGCGCCCAGAACTTTATATACAACATGTTCATGACTTAATGAGGCAACATGAATTGCTTCATTTTCTTCGATTTTTATTGTTACAGAAAATAATGTTTGTTCAATATTTTTAACTTCACTTTGGGCGATAAGGGCAATTTGCCAAAATAAAGGTTCTTCTTGTTTACCAAGAGGACCGAGTGCATCTGAGTTTATTACATCATCATTTTCGAGAACAATTGTAAAGTTTTCATTGTTTAGTTGCGTACGAATGTAATCTTTTAAATCAGCAATGTTTTCTTGTTTGTTTAGAAAAAAATGTCCAACGATAAAGTGGGGATGATCCACAATCGTTGGATTATATCCGCTACTTTTTAGTTTTTCATTCCAAAGTGCTTTTGGCATGTCGATATGAATTCCGATGCCATCTCCTTCGCCATTAATGAAACCAGCTCTATGATTCATTTTGACTAGTGATTGTATACAAAAATCGATGTTTTCTTTTGTAGGAATTCTTCGTTTTTCCATAACGGAAACGATTCCACACGCATCATGTTCTGCATTTTTATAATTCCGAAATAAAGACGGTGTCCATTTATTTTTTTTATTGAGCATCCGTCAATCCCCCCTCTGGAAAATGATTTTTGAATAATCTTACTATTTAAGGCATGAACTGCCTTGTATACAGGGATAGTAAGGATATAAAAGAATATAAAACAGATAATTATGAATAATTATACTATTAATGAGGGATTTATGAAATAGAAAAAAGGAAAAAAGAAAGATGGGCTTTCTTTTTTCCTTTTGAATGAAGAGATTATTTATTGTTCGCTAGGGTAGAAAATGCTCTGCCAACAGCTTCAATTGTATATTCAATATCTTCTTTTGTATGTTCTGTCGTTAAGAACCATGCTTCATATTTAGAAGGTGCTAAATTAATACCTTCTTGAAGCATCAGCTTGAAGAATCTACCGAACATTTCACCATCTGTATTTTTGGCTGCATCGTAATCTTCAATTGTATTTGTCGTGAAGTATACAGTTAATGCACCCTTTAGACGGTTTACTGTAATATCGATGTTATGTTTTGTAGCTTGTTCTAAAATTCCTTTTTCAAGCATTGCGCCAAGTGCATCTAATTTCTCGTATACGCCTTCTTGTTGAAGTACTTCTAGGCAGGCAATACCTGATGCCATAGAAGCAGGGTTCCCGGCCATTGTACCAGCTTGGTATGCAGGGCCGAGCGGTGCAACTTGTTCCATAATTTCTTTCTTACCACCGTAAGCACCAATTGGAAGGCCACCGCCGATAACTTTACCAAGTGCTGTTAGATCTGGGGTTACGCCAAGTAAGTCTTGAGCGCCGCCATACATAAAGCGGAAAGCAGTAATAACTTCATCATAAATTACTAGTGCACCAGCTTCGTGAACAAGTTCATTAACTTTTTCAAGGAAGCCAGGTTTTGGCTCTACAATACCGAAGTTTCCAACGATTGGCTCTACAAGGATAGCTGCTACTTCATGTCCCCATTTATCTAACGCTTCTTTTAAAGTTTCTACATTATTAAATGGAACAGTAATAACTTCTTGGGCGATACTTTGTGGCACGCCAGCTGAATCAGGAATTCCAAGGGTAGAAGGACCAGAGCCAGCTGCTACAAGTACTAAATCGGAATGACCGTGGTAACAACCAGCGAATTTCATAATTTTTGTGCGGCCAGTGTAAGCACGAGCAACACGAATGGTTGTCATAACGGATTCTGTACCAGAGTTTACGAAGCGGACTTTATCTAAAGCGGGCATTGCTTCTTTTAACATTTTTGCGAATTTTACTTCTAATGCTGTTGGAGTACCGTATAGTACGCCGTTTTCAGCTGCTGTTTTAATTGCTTCTGTTACGTGCGGGTGAGCATGTCCAGTAATAATTGGGCCATACGCTGCTAAATAGTCGATATATTTATTTCCATCTACATCCCAGAAATAAGCACCTTTCCCGCGTTCCATTGCAACAGGGGAACCGCCTCCAACTGCTTTAAAAGAGCGAGAAGGACTATTAACACCACCAACGATATGTTCTAACGCTTCTTTATGTAATGCTTCTGATTTCGTGAAATTCACTACAATTCATCTCCTTACAAAAATCTATGTATTATTCTAACATGTTTTTTGAAAAGACGTATTGTTTGTGATAGAAGGAGCAGTTGGGTAAACTATTCGTTGTGACATTTAGGAAGGGGGTCCGATTATGAAATCGGTAATTGAGGTACAAGGGTTACGTAAAGAGTTTACAGCTTATTCAAGTCGTCCGGGCTTAAAGGGTGCATTTCGCGATTTATTAAATCGTAATTATAAAATAGTGCCAGCAGTAAATGATGTTTCTTTTACTATAAAGCAAGGTGAAATGGTTGGTTATATTGGTGAGAATGGTGCTGGTAAATCAACGACGATTAAAATGCTTACAGGGATTTTGACTCCGACATCAGGACAAATTACAGTGAACGGAATGAATCCACACAAACAGAGAGAAGAATTTGTAAGAACAATCGGTGTTGTGTTTGGGCAGCGTTCGCAGCTTTGGTGGGATATCGCAGTGCAAGAATCATTTCGTTTATTGAAGAAAGTGTACGGTGTATCAGACGCTCAGTATAAGGAACATATGGAACATGTTATTGAAACGTTAGATATCGGTCCTTTATTAGATAAACCGGTACGGAAATTATCTCTTGGTCAAAGAATGCGTTGTGAATTAGCAGCGGCGTTAATTCATAATCCGCCGTTATTATTTTTAGATGAACCAACAATTGGACTAGATGTTCTTGTGAAATTGAAAATACGAGAATTCTTAAAAGAGATGAATGAACGTTATAAAACAACAATTTTATTAACGACACATGATATTACTGATATTGAAGCTTTATGTGAACGCGTCATCATGCTTGATGAAGGAAATATTATGTATGACGGATCTTTAGATAATCTTCGTACGCAGTGGGGAGTAGAGAAGGAAATACATTTTCAGTTTGTTGCCCCAGTTTCATACCAGGAGTTATCAATGGTTATGCCAGATAGTCATGTTGTTTGGTCAAAAGCGAAAGAAGAAAACGCATGGGTTGCAAAAATACCGAATGAAGAAGTTATCATTTCTATGTTGATTTCTAAAGTAGTACAAGCCTTTCAAATTAAAGATTTGAAAATTAACGAAGTGTCTACAGAGGAAATTATTCGTAACATTTATGAAGAAGGTATTATGCATGGGTAAGTATATTGAAATGATTCGGATTCGTTTTTTAATGATGCTTGCTTATCGTACAAATTATTACAGCGGGATTTTAATTTATACGATTAACATTGGTGCGTATTATTTTTTATGGCAAGCAATTTATAGCGGGAAAGAGAATATTGAAAGTTTATCTATTTCGCAAATGACTACGTATATTGCGATCGCATGGATGGCACGCGCTTTTTATTTCAATAATATAGATAGAGAAATTGCGATGGAAATTCAAGAAGGACGTGTAGCGGTAGAACTAATTCGTCCATATAACTATTTAGGTATGAAAGTTATGCAAGGGCTTGGAGAAGGGATATTCCGTTTTGCTTTCTTTTCAATTCCGGGTATGGTTATTGTTACGTTATTATTTTCATTACAAATTACAACGAATTTTCAAACGTGGTTATATTTCTTCTTATCTTTAATATTTAGTTTTATCATTAATACACAAATAAATTTAATGACAGGAATGCTTACATTCTTCTTATTTAATAATAGTGGAATTATGTATGCGAAACGTGTTGTTATCGATTTATTTTCTGGTTTATTATTACCGATTAGTTTTTATCCGTTATGGGCCCAAAAAGCAATGGTGTTTTTACCGTTTCAAGCAATTAGTTATATTCCGAGTATGATTTTCTCTGAAGGTATACAAGGAAGTAAGTTATATGAAGCTTTATTATTTCAAATGATTTGGGCAATTATACTTATTATTCCAATTGTACTGATGTGGAAAACGGCGAGAAAACGTCTAATCGTACAAGGGGGATGACGAGATGATATATATAAAATTATTTTTGCAATATGCAAGTCAATATATAAAAATAAAATTGGAGTATCGTGGCGATTTTATCGTCGGATTACTTTCAGATTTATCACTACAAGCTGTTAATTTAATCTTCATTCTCGTTGTGTTTGGGCATACTCAAGCACTAAAAGGGTGGAGCCGAGAAGAAGTAATCTTTATCTATGGGTTCTTTTTAGTACCGTTTGCCATTTTTTCAGCTTTCTTTAATATATGGGACTTTAATGATCGTTACATTATTAAAGGAGAAATGGACCGTATATTAACGAGACCGATTCATAGTTTATTTCAAATTATATTAGAAAGAATGGAACTTGAATCTTTAATTGGAGCTATTACGGGGATTATTGTGATGGGTTATGCAGCAATGGAGCTGCAATTATCTTTTTACTGGTATGATTTCTTCTTATTCCTACTTATGGCAGGGGGAGGGGCACTTGTGTACGGTGGGATATTTGTTACGCTTGCAAGTCTTGGCTTTTGGTCGGATGCGAAAAGTTCCATTATGCCGCTTATGTATAACATAGGGAATTATGGACGCTATCCTGTTGATATTTATAACCGTGTTATTCGCTTTGTTTTAACGTTTGTTTTACCGTTTGCATTTGTTGGGGTATATCCAGCAGCATACTTTTTAAGAAAAACAGAGTGGAATAGCTATGCTTTCGCAACGCCAATTGTTGGTGTTATCTGTTTTACTATTGCAATCAACCTCTGGAATCAAGGGGTTAAACGATATCGTGGTGCAGGGAATTAATTATAGAAGCTTGTTCGTTTCTAAGGGATAAATCAGCTATAGTCCTCATACATATAAAATGAGGTGGAGGACATGTTATGGGGATTTATTCTATTAATTGCAGCAATCGCTATTTTGAGAAGTGTCCAATTATTATGGAGTTCATATTCAAATTCCAATCGTTTCTTTTCGCTGTACAATTTAGCTACGTTGTTTTTAATTTATACAACGGTACTGATTGCGTTTGGATTAAGTTATGTTGTGCTAGAGGAAATGGGTTTTGCAGTTTTGAAAGAAGATGGGGATAGGTTAAGTGCTCATTCCTTTCAGCTCGTTGAAATATGTTTATATTTTAGCGCGGTTACTTTATTGTCCGTTGGATATGGTGATATAGCTCCGATTGGAATCGGAAGATGGATTGCAATTGGAGAAGCGCTAATTGGATATACATTACCGTTTGCATTTGTGGTAAGGACTGTAATGGACAATGAAAAATAAGGTAGCATTTGTTATAGTAATAGAAAAGAAAAGGAGTGATAACAATGATCACAGTAGGAGAAATAGCACCGGAATTTACATTAGAGGGAAGTACCGGAGAACAAATTCGCTTAGCTGACTTCCGAGGTAAAAATGTAGTTTTATATTTTTACCCGAAAGATATGACTCCAGGGTGTACAACTGAAGCATGTGATTTTCGTGATGCATATGGATTATTCCAAGAGAAGGACACGGTCATCCTTGGTGTCAGTCCTGATTCGGTGAACAGACATATGAAATTCATAGAGAAGCATGAGCTTCCATTTGTACTTTTAGTAGATGAAGATCATAAAGTAGCAGAATTGTACGATGTTTGGAAGTTGAAAAAGAACTTTGGAAAAGAGTACATGGGAATCGAGCGTTCTACATTCCTTATCAATAAAGATGGTGAACTTGTAAAAGAATGGCGTAAAGTGAAAGTGAAAGGACATATTGAAGACGTTCTTTCTTATATAAAGTGAAACTTTAATCAGTGGGGGGTGTCTATCTACACTGATTATTAGCCCGCACCAATTGGGCTTTTACGGGCAGTTGATCTCCCGCCTAACTCCTTCGCATTTGCGGAATTTTGAAGTGGGAGTCTTACTGCCCGCAAATAGCGGGATAAAATAATCTATATTAATGTGGAGAAAAAATATATATGTAAGGCATGCGTCTATACATATTTTCTTGCGATACATAAAGTGAAAGTGTAGGGCATACCTCCTCAGATGATAGTATTCCAAGTGCGATTATGTCGCACTTTTTTCTATGTAAATGTATAGGAAATGGGGGAAGGTATATAAGAATAAGGATATATACAAAAATAAACCACATACTTATAGTAGAAATATTGACGATTTATAAGAAAAAGAGTACACTCTTTATAAGAATTATAAAATAATAATCCGTATAGAATCGGGGTGCATGACGGTGGTCAAAGAAGAATTAAAAGAAGCGCTAGAAATGCTGAAAAATACGGGTGTACGCATTACTCCACAGCGTCATGCTATTTTAGAGTACCTTGTGGAATCTATGACACACCCAACAGCGGATGACATTTATAAAGCATTAGAAGGTAAGTTTCCAAATATGAGTGTTGCAACTGTCTATAATAACTTACGTGTGTTTAAAGAAGTTGGACTTGTAAAGGAATTAACTTATGGGGATGCTTCAAGTAGATTTGATTATGTTACAAGTCAACATTATCATGTGATTTGCGAAAAATGTGGTAAGATTGTTGATTTTCCTTATGGAGGTTTGGAACAGCTTGAAGAGGAAGCTGCGAAAACGACAGGCTTCGTTATTAATAGTCATCGCTTAGAAATTTATGGCGTTTGTCCAGAGTGTCATAAGGCGTAATATATAATAAAGAAAGAGGGTGACGATTTCGTCACCCTCTTTCTTTATTATATGGGGATGAAAAAATACTAAAGTGAAAGTACGTGTTATCCTTTATAGCTTTTTTTATTGTACTTCTCATTAAATTCTTTTCCTTCTAAACTCGGATCGAGTGTTAAAGGTTGGTTGCAATGCATACATGCGTCGACACGACCGAGCATTTTTGTTGGTTTATCGCAGCTTGGACAAATAATTTGTATCGTCTTTGTAGATAACATACCAATCCAAAAGTAAACAACAGTGCTAGCGATGACAGCTAAAAAACCAACCATCATAAAGGTTGTCATAATAATGATGTTTTCGCGAAAAAAGACACCTAAGTATGCAATGAAGAGGCCGATAAATACTAAACTCAATGCAAAGGTTCGGATTTTATTAATTTTGTTCGAATATTTAATACCCATTCCCACCACACTCCTATAGGGATAATATAACACACAAT
>NZ_JBFPJI010000021.1:0-33130 GCF_040838205.1 Bacillus sp. S4 | reverse complement strand
TTTAAATTAAAAATTTTCAAATCGCAATATATTTGAAAACAGAATATGTAGATGGTATTAATACACCTTGTTGGATTAATGCAAATGTATTTCAATCTATTTTTATTGATGGTTGCCAGTATGGAATAGAAGTCGATGGAAATAGCGATTTACGAAATGAAAGTTCAGGAAATACATTTCATGATATTCAAGTGCAATGTAGACAACAAACGAAAAAAGCGTAGCCTATGGCATGAAAAAGAGATTGTAGTTTGGTTTAAATCAAACTACAATCTCTTTTATTTATTTGAATTAATTCCACCAAATCCAAGGCCCGAAATATTTTCGTATGTTCCGAGGAGTAATTCGTATAAAGCGTTCACCGTCAAAGAAGCAACTTAAGTTTGGTAAAACACGCTCTATATTTGGTGGGAGGAAAGAGACGATGTTTTCGTTACTTACAATTGTTATTGTTATAGGTGGTTCGGCAGGAGATGTTTGAAGTTGTAAGGAAATATTAGCGGTGTTTATAAATTTATTGTTTACTGGCTGATCCATTACTTGTACTGTGAATGACACAATAATTACTTCATTTGGTTCAAAGTTAGTTGCAACTAGGAATCCGAAATTTGGATCAGCTAAAGGAAGTGATATGCCGTCAACTATAACGGATCTGCCAATAAATCGTAAACCTGCAGGAATGGTGTCTTGTAAAGAAATGTTTGTAATTGAAAATTCCGAGGTATTCGTAATATGCACCGTATAATCAAAATATTGGTTTAAATAAGCTGAGCTAACGGAAGCGTTTTTAAGCACAGTTGCAGTTATAAATTGAACTGGTATGCGAACAATGTTCGAATTAACGATGAAAGTAATAATCGGATCCTGTGGCGTCAGTTGGAAAGCAGCTGTAACTGTTGCAGAATTGATAATTGTACTGTTTGAAGGGATAGAAGTTACGAGAACTTTAAATGTTATAGTTGCTACTCCATCTGCAGGTAAAGCTCCGATATTAATACCAGTGTCTGGACGGATATTTGGGATTTGGGTACCGTTAATGGTTACACTATTTTCTATAAATGTTGTACCAGCTGGAATCATATCTAAAACGGAAGTATTTACTGTAGGAATTGGGGAATGATTAAATATCTCTAATGTGAATGTAATAATATCTCCTATAACGAAAATAGATTTGTCAGCGTTTTTCTCAATGCGCACCATTGGATCGATGAGTGCTGTTGTAACGGTATTTGTTTGCTTTGTAATTGTAATAGGTGGTTCATTCGGATCAATGGTAACAGTATAGGAAACAGAAGCATCGTTATTGATTGCAGATTGAAGAGTCAAAGAAGATATTGTTATTTGGAACGTAATGATAACAGATTCATTAGGAGCAAGATTTCCTAATGTAATACCATTTTCGGGATTTGCATTAGGCTGATTGATTCCATTAATTGTAACACTGTTAGTAACGAAGGTTGTATCTACTGGTACGGTGTCTATGGCAAGAAGATCTTCAATCGTCACATTACCGCTATTAGAAATTGTAATTGTATACGTTAAAGTTTGACTAGGTAATGCATTTGTGGTATTAACAGATTTTATGGCAACAACATTATCATTTTGGACAGTTGTTGTGGCAGTATTTGTTGTAGTCATATTTGTAACAGGTAAGTTATTTGGGTTGACTATATATTTAAAAGTAGTAATTGCTTGGTTGTTGAGTTCATTTGGTGTTGGAATAGAAGTCACAGTTACTTGGAATGAAGCGATAGCACTTTCGCCTACAATTATAGTACCAATTGGTATGCCGCTTATTGGATTAACTCCCGGAAGAGTTTCTCCGTTTACAATGACGCTATTTTCTATAAACGTAGTACCTTGAGGAATAATATCTTGAATGATTACATCATTTGCTGAAACATTACCAGTTTGATTTAGTGTAATCGTATACGTTAACGTATCACCGACCGTTGCAAATGCAAGGTCAACAGCTTTGTTACTAGTCAAATTTGCGTGATTAATTTCTGTTACGGCAGCTGCTGAAATAATAGTTTCGGTAATAGGCGGTCGATTCGGTAACGTGTATTCATATTCAATTGTACTCGTGTTAGAGATTGGATTTATTTGCGGAATCGAAGTAACCCGTACTTGGAATAGAATAGTTGCTGTCGTATTAGGCGGAATGTTATCAATTTGTATACCGCTAAGTGGGTTGTCATTTGGACGAGCGTTGCCATTCACAATAACACTATTCTCTATAAAGCTCGTATTTGCTGGAATGATATCTGTAACAATAATGTTTTCCACTTGTATATTTCCGTTATTTATGATGGGAATTGTATAAGGGATGATAGTTTGTAGGTCAGCGTATTGGATTGGCGTTGTTTTTGTCGCAATTACATTAGCAGAAATAACTTCAGTGAAGGTAATATTACTAGTCGATATTTTTTCTTCACCATTTATTGTATAACGAGAAGTTGATTGATTTTGAATGTGACCGCTAGCTGGAAGAGCTACCACGGTAACAGAAAATGTGACTGGGATAGAAATGTCAGGAGCAATCGTTCCTACAAGTATACCGGCACTTGGATTGGCGTTAAGCTGAGGAATATTATTTACTAAAACGCTACCGTCTATAAAGGTTGTTCCATCAGGAATATTGTCTGTAAATACAACAGCAGTAGCATCCGTATTCCCTGTATTTGTTAAAGTTGTTGTATAAGTTAAAATGTCACCAATTGTTACAGAAGTCAAATCAACAGTTTTAAGTGAAACGATATCAGCATCATTAATTTGAACGAAAGTAGTATTGGAAGTAGTAGATTTTTGAATTGGTGCAAAGTCAGGGTTGAAAATAAAGTCGTAGACGATGTTTGCAGTATTAGGTGTTGGATTTACAGCTGGCAAATTCGTAACGGAAACTTGGAATGTTATTGTAGTCGATTGCCCTGACGCGATGTTAGGAATGGAAAAGCCGATATTTGGATCTGCTGCAGGAAGTACCGTATTGTTAACTATTACGCTTCCTGGAATAAATACTGTTCCATCCGCTATAGTATCTGTAAAAAAGATGGAGTTAGTTGTAGTGGATCCGTTATTTTGAATGAATACTGTATATTCAATGGTTTCATCAATATTAGCTAATACTTTATTAGCGGATTTTGTAGCGATAAGAATAGCATCAATAAATTGTATATTTGTACTATTGGAAGAGGTCGTTTCTGAAATAGGTGGTAAGCTTGGGTCTGGTTTATATTCATAGTGAATGACGGCGATATTATTAATGTTATTTTGAGAAGGTATAGAGACTACATTTACTTGGAACGTAACAATAATCGTATTATTTGGAAGGATTATATCAAGGGCGATTCCGGTAATTGGATTTTCGTCAGGTCTTGGTATGCCATCCACAAGGATGCTATTTGGAACGAATGTGGTCCCAGCTGCAATTGCGTCAATTAGGAGAGTATTTGTAATAGGTACTGTACCAGAGTTTGTAACTGCGACTGTATATGTGATGATTTGACCGATGCGTGTAATGGATCTATTGGCGGATTTAATTGCACTAACATTTGCCGTCCGCACTTCAGTGTTTACTGCATTTGATAACGATCTACGCTGAATAATTGGAGAACTAGGGTCAATTTGGTATTCATACGAAGTGTCTGAAATATTAATGACTGTATTGCCCGAAGGTATACTTGTAAGTTGTACTTGGAATGAAATAGTGACTGTTTCATTTGGTTGTATCGTGCCGAGAGTTACTCCGTTTTCAGGATTCGTGCCAGGCTGAATCACATTATTTATTGATAAGCTATCTTCAATGAATATAGTACCTTCTGGAATGTTATCAATGAACACAGTATTGTTAGCTGGAACGGTTCCTATATTTTGTAGTGTATTTGTATAGGTAATATTTTGCCCGATTGATATGAAAGTTACATCAGCACTTTTAACAGAAATAATATTTGCGTTTTGAAGCGATGTTGTAACAACGTTAGAATTTGCAGAGCGATTCACTGGTGGGGCTGTAGGGATACTTGCATATTGGTAATTTGCAGATGATTGATTTACAATTTCGGTTTCAGTAGGTGGATTATTTGTATGCACTTGAAATAGTATCGTTTTGGAACTGTTTGATGGAATCGTTTCAATCGGTATTCCGTTTTCTGGATTTACACCTGGCTGAAGGACACCGTTAATTGTGACACTATCGGGAACGAATGTAGTCCCAGCTGGAATAGAATCTGTGAAAATAATATTTATTGCGTCAACATTGCCGATATTTTTCACTTCAGAAATATAAAGTATAGTTCCACCAATATCTACAGTTATTGGATTGGATGTTTTTGTAATTGTCAATTGTGCTTGCACGAAATTTGTAATGACGATATTACTTGTAGATGTTTCAGTAATAGGCGGTTGCCCTGGGTCTGGTTGAATTGTATATGTTGTATTGGATTGATTTGTAATCGATTCTTGCGAGAATGGATCGTTAATAAGAATTTGGAACGAAATAAGGTGAGTAGCGTTTGCTGCTAGGTTAGGCAAAGTAACACCTACATTTGGATTGGCACCAGGTATAGCTGTTCCGTTAAGTGTAAAACTATTTTCTACGAATGTAGTACCATCTGGAGTAGAATCTAAAAATGAGAGATTAGTTGCTGAGATATTTCCGTTATTTTCTAATGTGATCGTGTAGGTCAAAATATCGCCCGTTGTTGCTTGTTGTACATTGACTGCTTTTAAAGAAAGGATAGTCGCATCTGAAATTTGTGTGAAAGCTGGATTAGACATAATTGTTCGAGAGATGATTGGAGTAGTTGGATCGGCGATAAAAGTATAGTCAATACGGGCTGTATTAGAAATTGGATTTACACTTGGAATGAATTGAACGATAACTTGGAATGTGACGGTGACGATTTCTGATGGCGCAATGGCGTTTAATGGTATTCCTACGTTTGGATCGGCGCCTGGAACGGAAACGGTATTAATGGTCACGCTATTAGGAATAAGTGCAGTTCCTTCTGGGACCAAATCTGTTAAAATAACTGTATTTGTAGTTGTATTTCCGTTATTTCGAACGACTACTGTGTAAGTGATTGTACCGTTTGTAGATTGTACGAGAGAATCTGTATTTTTAGTTGCGGATAACGATGCATCAACGACAGCTGTATTCACCGTATTAGATGAGGATGTTGCTGTAACTGGAGGTTGACTCGGATCTACAATATACGTGTAACTTGTAATGGCTTGATTTATAATCGCCCCTTGCGGTGGAATAGAACTAGCAAGAAATTGGAACGTAATAGTAGCAGAATCACCTGGTGCGATAATACCAACTGGAATACCGAGAGTTGGACTTGCATCTGGAAGCGGAATTCCATTTAACGTAACACTATTTGGAACGAATACTGCACCTACAGGAACTCCGTTAATGAGTAATACAGAATTTGCAGGGAAGTTTCCGGTATTCGTTAATGTTGCTGTATACGTAATTACATCTCCGATAGATACAATTGTTCGATTTGCTTCTAAAACAGTTGTAACAGTAGCGTTATTAATTTGTGTTGAAGCGCTATTAGAACTTATTGTGCCTGTAACAGGAGGGGCAGTCGGATCAACAATGAATGCGTATTGAATAGATGCAACGTTTGTAATTGGGTTTGAAGGTGGAGTAGATGTAACTATGACTTGGAAAGTAACAGTTAATGAACTGTCTGCGTTAACGGTTCCAATATTAACTCCGTTATTTGGATTTGCCCCTGGAATGGTACTTCCATTTACAGAAAAACTATTTTCAACAAAAGTCGTTCCAGCTGGAATAATGTCTGAGAAATTTAAATTCGTAGCGTTTGTATTGCCGCTATTTTGAATCAAAACTGTATAAGTGATCGTGTCTCCGATATTTGCAAAGGCTGTATTAGCAGTTTTTACAGCTGAAAGTATTACTGAATTAATAGAAGTAACGAAAACGTTCGTTTCCACATTACCAGGTTGAGCCTGTAATGAATTGCCTACGTTATATTGGAAGTTAACAAATCCTAAGTTTTGGAGTTCAGGTGTGAAAGTTGTTGGATTGCTTACGATTTGAACTTGGAATACAATTGTTACGATTTGATTTGGATTGATTGTATTTATGCCAACACCGTCAATGATAGAAACGGATGGTAATGAAGTGCCATCAACAATGACTGATCCTGCAACAAATTGTGTCCATGTCGGTAAAGGGTCTGAGAAAATAACGTTGTTAGCAGGAATATTTCCTGTGTTGGTTATAGTAGTTGTATACGTAATCGTATCACCAATAGTGGCAAAAGTTTTATCTCCTATTTTAATAGTAGTTAAAATAGCACTTTCAATTTTGGTTGTAACGTTGTTAGAAGTAATGTTTTTTGAAACTGGAGGATTTGCTGGATTAACGATATGTTGAAAGCTAACGCTAGCCTGATTGGTAATTGGATTTATAGGCGGAATTTCATTTGCATTAATATGAAATGCTACGATGACAGATTGGTTTGGCGCGATATCACCAATTGGAACGCCTGTAATTATGTTTGCATTTGGGATGCTAGTTCCGTTAAGTGTAAAACTATTCGGTTCAAAGGAAGTTCCGTCTGGAATAAGGTCGGTAAAAATAACATTGGTTGCACTAACATTTCCGCTATTTGTAATTGTAACGGTGTAGACAATATCCTGCCCGATATCTACCGTAGATACATTTGTGCTTTTTTGCGCTGTAAGAATAGCGGTATTAATTTGTGTTGTCGTTGTATTAGATTGATTGGAAGTTATAGTAGGTGGCTGGTTAGGATCAACGACATAATGATATGTGCTAGAAGCAGAATTGGTAATTGGATTAAGTGTTGGAAGTGTAGTAACAGTTGCTTGGAATGTGACAATTGCCGCATTACCACCATTAATTGAACCAATATTTACACCGGTAGATAAATCGGCATTTTGGATGGTTTGCCCGTTAACTGTGAAACTATTCGGAACGAAAGTTAAATTGCTATCAAGAATATCAATAATGGTTACATCAGTTGCAGCCACATTCCCTGTATTAGGAAGGTTAAGTGTAAATGTTATTGTATCACCAACATCCGCAAAAGTAAGGTTTGCTGTTTTTGTACTTATAATAGTTGCGTTGTTTATTTGAAGAAGCGTAGAGTTAGAATTAGCTGTACTTGAAACAGGAGGATTATTTGGATCAACAGTAAACTCATAATTTGTGGATGCTGTATTTGGTGCTGGATTAATAGGTGGGATGCTGTTAACCGTAACTTGAAAGACGATACTATATATTTCATTTGGCGGAAGTGCTGCAAGTACTACCCCTGTATTCGGATTCGCGCCAGGTTGTAAAATGCCATCGACAGTTAATGTGTTAGGAACAAATGTGAGTCCACTTGGTAATACATCTGTGAATACAATGTTAGTTGCATCGGTATTGCCTACATTGGTAATAGAAGTAGTGTAGAAAGCAGTTTGCCCGATATCTGCAAAGGATACACTTTCATTTTTCGTCATAGATAATATGGCTTCTCTAATTTGCGTTGAAACAGGATTACTAATTGAAGTTTCTGCATCAGGTGGTGAGACTAATTGATACGATGTCGATGAGAAATTTACAACTGGATTTACGGTTGGTAATGAGGTCACATTTACTTGGAATGAAACGGTTACTGTAGTCCCAGCTGTTATAGGCCCAATATTTACACCGTTCGTTGGATTCGCACCACTTTGAGGGATGCCATTAATAGAAAATGTGTTTGTAATAAATGTAGTTCCGCTCGGCATTGTATCTGTGAATATAACATTTTGTGCGGATGAATTTCCGTTGTTTGTTAAAGTAACAGTGTAAGTGAGTGTGTCTCCGATACGGCTAAATGATTTATCGACTTGTTTCGATGAAAGAATGGTAGCTGTATTAATTGTAGTGAACACTGTGTTTGAAATAACAGTCCTTGAAACAATAGGGGCATTTGGGTCAGCGATAAATGTGTAAGAAGCACTAGCGGAATTGGCAATAGGATTTTGAACAGGTGTAGAAGTAGCGGTCACTTGAAATGCTATAGATATTGAGTTGTTAGGAGCAATTGCTCCAATCGTTATACCTGTATTAGGATTAAGACCAATTTGCGTGATACCATCTATTGTAACGCTATCAGTAATAAACGTTGTACCATCTGGTATAAGATCAGTGAAAGTAATGTTAGTTGCATTTGTATTACCACTATTCGTTAAAACGGTCGTATAGGTAATGGTATCACCAAGTGTTACAAGTGTTTGATCGACTGATTTTACCATCGTTATCATAGCGTCAAGTACAGGGTTTGTAGCAATATTAGTTGAAGTAGAAGTTGTAACAGGAGTTCCGTTTGGATCAACAGTATAAGAATATAAAATTGTGTCATTACCCATAATCGAATTTGAAGGAGGGACAGAAATAACATTTACTTGAAAAGTAACAGTTACTGTTTCGCCAGGTGCGATATTTGGTATATTTACTCCAAGTGCTGGTTGTGCGCCAGGTTGCTGGATACCATTTATTGTGACCGAATTGGGTATAAATGTAGTGCTAGCCGGAATAGCGCTTGTAAATGTTACATTTGTAGCTGGTGTATTTCCTGTATTCGTAATAGTAGTTGTATACGTAACTGTATCACCAACAGAAATAATAGATTTATCAACACTTTTTGTTGTAGTTAATATTGCGCTATTTATTGTCGTAGTAACGGTATTAGATGAAGCTGTTTGTGTTATAGCGGGTTGACTTGGATCGACAATATGCTGAAATTGTATAGAACTAGAATTAGAGATTGGATTTATACTTGGAATGTTTGTCACAAGTACGTTTATCGTAATAGTAGCCGTACCACCTGGATTTATATTTCCAATCTGAATCCTGCTCGCTGGGTTGCCTATTTGCTGTGTACCAGAATCACTTGTAAGAGTTCCGGATATAAATGTCGTTCCGTCAGGTAAAGTATCCGTGAAAATTATATTTTGTGAAGTGACATTTCCTGGATTACTTAATGTAATTGTATAAGAAATTGTATCGCCGATCGTTGCAAAAGTTTTATCTACAGATTTAACCAGTGCAATTTCCCCGGAATTTATTTGTGTCGAAACAGAATTGGATGTTGTACTTCGTGAAACAAGTGGTAAATTAGGTCCTGTCATAAATTGATAATTAATAGAAGCACCGTTTACAACCGGTGAGTTTGGCCCACCGGGTCCGATTGTAAAAATTGGATTTGGAATACTAACTACTTGAACGCGGAAGGTGACGTTTATAAAGTCCTCTGCGATAATATCCCCAATTGGTATCCCGTTCGCTGGATTTACCCCAGGTAATAAAACTCCTCCTACTCGAACGCTATCTTCTATAAATACTGTATTATTTGGAATCAAATCTGTAAAAATGATATTAGTAGCAGTCGTGTTTCCGATATTTTCTAATAAAACTGTATACGTTAAAAATGAATTTCCAGGTGCTACGTCAGAAAATAGACGATCCACACTTTTTGTTGCTTGAATAATTGCTTCGTTAATTTGAACTAAGACCGGATTACTAGTAGCCGTTTCTGTAATAGGCGGCTCGGTAGGGTCAACGATGATAGAGTATGTTGTGCTTGATTGGTTCAATGTAGGGTTTGAAGATGGTATTGAACCGACAATAGCTTGGAAGCTAATGGTTGTCAATCCTCCAACTGGAATTGGGTCTAAAGGAACCCCGCTATCTGGTCTAAATCCAAGTTGTGGGATGGTGTTAATTTGTACGCTATCAGGAACGAATGAAAGTTCAGGTGGTAATATATCTATAAAAACAGGTGTGTTTGCAGTAGTATTTCCGCTATTAGTGAGAGTAGTTGTATACGTAATTGTATCGCCAATAGCAGCAAATGCACTACTCGCAATTTTTGATGCGATAACAGAAGCGGAATTTACTTGTGTAAAAGTTTTATTGGATTGAACTGTTCGTGAAACAGGCGGTTCGTTTATATCTACAATAAAACTATATTGAAGCGATGATTGGTTAGGGATTGGATTAGGATTTGGAATCGCTGTAATGTTTACTTGAAAACTAAGTGTAACTATTGAATTGGTAGTAATATTTCCGATGTTAATACCGTTTTGTGGATTTGCATTAGGAATGGTTGTTCCATTTACCATAAAACTATTTGGAATAAACGTTGTACCATTTGGAATTAAATCTGTAAAAATAACATTGTTTGCGGTAGTATTACCGGAATTAGTAACGGTTGAAGTGAAAGTAAGTGTATCTCCGATAGTAGCGAATGTTGAATTGACAGTTTTATTTATAGATAGAGTAGCATCAATAATTGGGGTAACCGTCGTATTCGTAATTGTACTACCAACAGCAGATGATTGGTTTGGATTCACTGTGTACTCATAATTTACAAGTGCATTATTTGTTAATGTTCCACTAGGCGGTATTGCTAAAATTTTTGCTTGAAAACCAATAAATACAGTATTACCTGGGGGAATATCTGCTAAGTGAACACCAAGTGATGGATCTAATCCTGGCTGCGGAATGTTATTGATAGTTACAGAGTTTTGGACAAATGAAGCGCCTGCACCAAGTCCATCTGTTAAAACAGTTGCACTAGCAGGGATATTACCCGTATTTGTAACTGCAATTGTATAGGTGACAATGTCTCCAATTGCAGCCGTCGGTATATTCACTGACTTAGTAGCGACAATAGTAGCATTGTTAATTTGCGTTGTTATTAAGTTACTTAACGCATTGGCGGATGCTGGAGGTAAGCTAGGATTTACGACATACTGGTACGTTGTATTACTTTGGTTCGGAATTGGATTTGGATTAGGGATGGAATTCACTTTTATTTGAAACGAAATTATAGTATTTGCATTCGGATTGATTGGATCAATTGCAATTCCGTTAGCAGGATTTGTATTCGGGAGTATATTCCCGTTTACTGTGACACTATTAGGAATAAACGATGTCCCGTTTGGAATTACATCTGTAAATATCACGTTTGATGCAAGTATGTTCCCATTATTCGTTAAGGTAGTCGTGTACGTAATAATATCATTTACGTTAGCAAACTGTTTATCTGCAGATTTTGTAGCGGCAACCGTAGCATTATTAATTGTTGTCTGTACAGTGTTAGAAGAAGTCATTTGCATTACGGCTGGTTTTGATGGATCGTACGTGTATTGGAATGTAGTACCTGATTGATTAGTAATGGGATTAATGGATGGAATAGCTGGTACATTCACTTGAAAGGAAACAGTACGTGAGGAGTTTGCTCCAATTGTACCGAGGGAGATGCCGTTTGCTGGATTAACATTAGCTACAGGCACATTATCAATTGCTACACTATCTGGAATGAAAAGTGTACCACTTGGAATAACATCCGTAAAAATAACATTAGTAGCCGGAATATTTCCGTTATTTGTTAGTACAGTTGCATACGTAATGCTATCACCGACATCAGCAAAGTTTGTACTTGTTAATTTATTCGCTACGATAGTAGCAGTATTAATTTGTGTAGTTACTATATTGCTAGAGGCGTTTTGAACGACAGCAGGTAAACTTGGATCAGCGATAAAGCTATATTGAAGTGAAGCGCTATTTTGAATTGGATTTGGTGAAGGTATCCCATTTGCACTAATTTGGAAGACAATTGTTGTAATTCCGCCTGCTGGAATTGTACCAACTTGAAGACCGGCACTTGGATCTGCTCCTAGCTGTAAAGCACCACCTATAAAAATACTATTTGGTACGAGAGTAGTTCCAGGAGGCAGTATGTCGGTAACAACAACAGTATTTGCTGTAGTATTGCCAAGATTAGCTAAGGAAATTGTATATGTGATTGGTTGCCCGACATCGGCGATAGTTAAATCGACCTCTTTGACAATAACTACATTTGCTAAATTAATTTGTGTACTTACAGTGTTACTTAAAGATATTTCTATAGTTGGTGGGTCGCCCGGATTTAGAATAAAGCTATACTGTGTACTAGAGGAATTTATTGTTGGGTTTTGTGTTGGTAAAGAGGTGACAGTTACTTGATAAGAGACGGTAAGTGAGCCGTTAGCAGGAATGGAAGGTAACGGAACACCGATATTTGGATCTGCGTTATTTTGGAATACACCATTAATAAGGAAAGTGTTTGGGATAAAGATAGTGCCATCGGGATTTGTATCTACGAAAGTTGGACTATCAGCAGAAACACTTCCTGCATTCGTTAAAATAACGGTATAAGTTAATATATCCCCAACGGTAGCGAACGCTCGATCCACTGTTTTTGCCGAAATGACATTTGCATCATTTACTTGAGTAAATGTAGTGGTTGAAGTTGTGTTTGCACTTACAGGGGAAGCGTTTGGATCAACGATAAAGTTATAGGAAATGGAAGCGCTATTTGAAATAGGGTTAGGATTTGGAATACTAGTTATTAATACTTGGAATGAAGCTGTAATGGTAGTGCCAGCGTTGATACTGCCAATATTGATGCTAGCTGGTGTAACGCCCGGCTGAGTAACACCGTTAATCATAACACTGTTTGGCACAAAGGAAGTACCATTCGCAATGGAATCGGATAGTAATACATTGTTCGCTGCAACGTTTCCGTCGTTTGTAAGAGCAAATGTGTAAGTTAATACATCTCCAACTTCCGCAAACGTTTTATCTACAGATTTAATAGCATGAAGATTTGCTAGTCTAATTGTCGATGTAACAGAATTAGAATTTGTTGTTTTTGAAGTTGGTGGCAGGCTTGGATTTACAGTGTAAATATAAGAGGCGAAAGCGTTATTAATGATAGGGTTTTGTGCAGTAATGTTAATAACTGTTACTTGGAAGGATAAGGTGAAAGTAGCTCCGCCAGGAATTGTGCCGATAGGTAAGGCAACGAGAGAATCTACATTTTGCAAAACGCCATTAAGAGTTACAGAACCTAGAGTCAATATCGTTCCGTTTGGAAGTGGATCTGTTAGTTGAACGTTATTAGCCGCCGTATTTCCGCTGTTTGTAATAAGGATTGTATAACTTATAGTTTCGCCAATTGTGGCAAATTGTTTGTTTGTAGATTTTGTTAATGTTAAATTCGCATTGTTAATTTGAGTGGAAACGAGATTGGAAGAAATGTTTTTTGTAACGGGTGATTGGCTAGGGTTGACGGTGTATTGATAAGAAGCGCTTGATCCGTTAGATACGACATTTGACGCGGGTATTGTGTTAACTACTACTTGAAATGAAATATTTTTGGTTGTGCCAGTTGGGATGGATCCTATGTTCACACCATTAGCGGGATTTGCTCCAACTTGTGTCGTGCCATCTATTGTTAAACTGTTTAAGACAAAAGTAGTGCCAGTGGGAATGATATCCGTAAAAATAACATTGTTAGCAGTCGTATTACCTGTACCTACAAAGGAAACTGTATAGGTCAGTGTATCGCCAATATCAGCAAAGTTTTTATCCACTGCTTTCGCCATAGTTACAGTAGCATTATTGACTTGAGTAGATACGGTATTGGTCGTATCAGATCCATTTACTACTGGTTGGTTTGGGATAGGAACGTATTGGTAAGTTGTCGTACCACTATTTAATATTGGGTTTGTTTGAGGAATAGTCGGGACAGTTACTTGAAATGCAATAGTAGCGGTAGAATTTGCAGCGATGGTTCCAACTGATATGCCGTTTGCGGGATTCACTCCAGTTTGAGTAACGCCGTTAACAGTGACACTCCCTGGAATAAAAGTAGTCCCGCTTGGAATCGGATCCGTATATATAACGTTCGTTGCCGCAATATTTCCTACATTAGCTAGGGAAATACTGTAAGTTAACGTTTCGCCAATATCGGTAAAGAGTTTGTTAACTGATTTTGTTCCATTAATATCTGCGAGGTTAATTTGTGTTCCGGCAGAGTTGCTTGTTGCAATACCGTTAAAAGTCGTTCCCCCAGCAATTGGTGTATATTGAAATGTAATAGTAGCGGTGTTAGAGATAGGGTTTTGGCTTGGAAGAGAAACGACAGTCGCTTGGAAAGTTATTGTACGAGAAGCATTATTATTAATTGTCCCTAAGGATATACCGGCGATAGGATTTGCGTTTGTTTGTGGTACGTTATCTATCGTTACGCTTCCAGGTATAAAGGAAGTGCCGTTAGGGAGAATGTCTATAAAAGTAACGTTATTTGCGGGAAGAAGCCCAGTGTTAGGGACAGTAACTGTATAAGTAAGAACATCCCCAATTGCAGCAACACTTTTATTCACGCTTTTCGTTGCTTGTATATTAGGTGAATTTATATTAATTTGTAAGCCAACTGTATTCAACATATATGCATCGCCGTTAGTTGTTAAACGGATTGCAGCGGAGACTTGGGAATTTGTTAAATAAGGAGAGATATCAATAGAAGTAATGTCCCAGCCTTGTCTACCAGCGGAGATGTTTGTACTTGTAGAAGCACTTTGATTTCGCGTTCCAAATGTACCTGTTGTATCTAAGTTTCCTGCAGCATTATTAATTTGAGAACCAAAGAAATTATTAACAGCGTTATTTGGCCCGGATAAAGCATTTAATGAACTGAAATTTTGTCCAAATAATGCTTGATCCCCAGTTAAATCAGCATCCCCTTCAGTAGAACTTATAAATAATCTCCCGCTTACAGGTCCCCCTGCAGGTGTTAAAAACCCTGAGACAGATACATCTGCACTACCAGTTTCTACAGAAACACGGTTACCAGCTACGTAAATTGTTAAATTTCTTGCGGGTAAGGAACCGTTTTGATAAGCGACAATGAGCGTCCATCCAGAAGAATTGATAGCCCCGTTAGAAGCATCTAAAGGATCAACCAGTCCAGGGACAGAGCCGGTTGTATAAGCAGCTTGAACGAGTGAGGTTACATCTGCTGATCGTGTATAAAATCCAAATGTGACAGATCCAGAAACGAAAGTTTGATTTGAAGCTGTAACAGCTGAAGGAGTAATCGAGTATGTTGAAACAGGCGTTGTGAAAGAAACTGGGTTTCCTAATACACTCGTAATGTTTTGATCACGAGATAAATAGTTCCCGCCCCAAACGAGTTCGGCGTAAAGAATAGTACTACCAGCAGGGATATTTAAAATAGCGGTAGAACTATTTTGTGTATAGTTTAATGTTGTACCGGCAGGAAAAGTAGTTACTTGTAAAGCGGTATTCGTAGTTACGAATGCACCAATTGCACCGATTGTACCAGCACGGTTTTGATTACTGATTTTACTTAAACCGAGTGTGTTTCCTGTAATAGCGAGTGCGCCGTTAGTGGTGGTAGAAAATCGATTCGTAATGGGCATGTTGTCACCTCATTTACATTATAGTCTTGGTCAAAATAGGATATGTGTATGACAGATAAAGGGAAACATGTACAAGTTGATTCGGAAAGAATGATTCAAACGTCTAAATAATGAGGTGGAGAATGATTGAATTGGCGTTTAGAGTGGAGCGTCTTAGGGAAGAAAAAATAGGGGATATTGTAGCATTATCTTCTTATATTGGGTGGGATTATAACAGAGAAGAAATTGAGACGATTTTGAATACGGGTATAGTATATGGTATGGTAAATGCGAAGGAAGAGCTTATTGCTAGCGCGGCAATTATATTATACGGGGAGGCATTAGCTTCTATCGGAATGGTAATTGTACATCCAGATTATAAAGGAAGAGGGATTGGAAAGATAATAACGGATTCATGCGTTAAAAGCGTATCAACTCAAATCCCAATTATGCTTATTGCTACGGATGAGGGGAAGCCTTTATATAAAAAACTAGGATTTAGAGCTGTTAGTTATGTTTCTAAATACATATGTAACTCGTACAATGCGAATTATCATTGTGTAGGAAATGAAGAGCATATTGTGAATTATGAAGAATGTGATTTAGAAGAAATAATACAAATAGACGAAGATGCATTTGGAACAAATAGAGAAGAGTTTTTAAAGTATCGAATTATACAAAGTGAACAATGTATCGTTATAAAGGATACAAAACAAAATGTATTAGGATATGGTATAAGTATACAAACGCCAGAAAATAAAATAATAGGACCAGTTGTTGGTAAAAATGATGCGATGGCAATGAGAATGGTACATTATTTAGCAAAAGGGCATAAAGGTAAATTAAGAATAGATGTACCAGAAGGGAAAGTGAATTTTATGAAAGGATTAGAGAATTCTGGTTTTCGAAAGGTGAATATGCCGCCAATTATGATAAAAAATAGCAATCAATTATTAAAAAGGAATAATGAGTTATATAGCATTGCAGCACAAATTTTTGGATAAAAAAGAATCCTTTTCACGTAAGGATTCTTTTTTATCGTTAATTTAGTCGCGATATTGGTCATGAATTGGTTGAAAGATATCTTCCTCGACATCTCTAACAACGGAAAAATGATCAACATTATAATGACCGTGTAAAGTTTTATTATGATGTTCGATAATTTGCTGTGCAGTTAATACGTTAGAATCAGTTGTTGAATGGCCATTTTTAATTAATGTAACATCGAATCCTTGTACAGTTGCTGTTCTAACAGCTGTGTCAATGCAATGTTCTGTTTTACATCCACCTATAACGAGATGATGTATCTTCTCTTCTTTTAAAAGTTCAAGTAAAGAAGTGCCATAGAATGAATTTGTTGCTGCTTTATTAATAAGGATTGCAGACTGAGGTACTTTAATTTGATTATGTACTTCAAAGCCCACGCCGCTACCAGAGGCAACATCGGTATCTCTTACGAAAATAATAAGGGCATTTGAATCTATTGCTTTCTGTACAGCTGTATTTAGTGTAGCTAATAGCTCAGTTTTACGAAAAACTTCATTTTCTTGTTCATTTCCATCAATTAATTCTTGCTGAGCATCGATAATTAATAGTGCTTGTTTCATCGTGTCTCCCCTTTAATATAAAATAAGTGCCACTGTACATATTCCTTCATGTTGTAAGGAAATCCTCCATTGTTAACGAAGTAGACGATTGCTTTACAAAGTTGTCAAAGAAATTTCATTCTCATAGAGTATAAAAACATGTATGATAGGAAGTGGAGAATTTTTGAGTAGGTGGGAATATCATGCAAACAGTAGAAGATTATCTTTCATTCTTACATACGAAAGGATTTAAATTATCAGAGGAAGCACAAGGATTTATTATGTTTGGACAAGGATATACTGGTGCATCTGATGGGATTGTGAACGTAGCAATAGAAGCGACGATTAAACATCAGTTACAGTTTGATGGCAGTTATTTTGTTGCGTTATTAGAACGATTGAAAGAAGAAGAAATTACAGATAAAAAAAGCGCTAAGGCTTTTATGCGGAAGTTGCAAGCGTAACTTCACGCAGCCCGCGCTTCTTTTTTTGTTTTTGAAGGTAATTCAACAAAAATCATACCTAGGAAAATACATAGACACCCAATAACAGCAGAAATAGAAAGCTGTTCATTTGCTACTAGAACGCCTGTTAATGCTGCAAAAACAGGCTCCATTGCGAAAATAATGGCTACTCTCGTTGGAGAAGTGTGTTTTTGTGCAGATGTTTGAATGAAAAAGGCAATTGATGTCGCAAACAGAGAAGTTAGAAATAGAGCGAATAAAAAGGAATGATTTGTCCATAGTGATACTGAAAGTAATTTTTCCCAATCTTCAAACAAAAAAGCGCAAATAGAAGAAAATATACCGACAGCTAATACTTGAGAAGTACTTAGTAATAAAGGTGATATTTTCTTAGAAAAGAAACCGTTAACAAGAATATGGGCAGCGAAAGCGACAGCACAACCGAGAACGAGTATATCTCCAATGTTTAATTGAAAAGAATCACCAGCCGTTAATAAATATAAACCTGCTGTTGCTACAGTAATACCAAGTGCAATGAAAATTGTAGCTCGCTGTTTTAAAAAAATAAAAGACAAGATTGGAACCATAATGATACTAAGCCCTGTTAAGAAACCAGCTTTTGAAGAGGTTGTATAAAGTAAGCCGAATGTTTGTAGTAAGTAGCCAACACATAAAAAGAATCCAACAATCAATCCAGCGAGACTACTCTGTTTTATATCTTGTGTTGAAGTTTTTTGTGAGAAAATAATTTGAACGAATAATAAAATAATTCCAGCGAATAAAAAGCGAATAGCATTAAAAGTAAATGGTCCAACAAAAGACATAGCATTTTGAACGACAACAAACGTAGCTCCCCAAATAAAAGAGACGAATAATAATGCGAGAGGAGCAATCCACCCTTTTTTCACACTCATACCCCCGTTAATTTTGTGAAATAGCTTTTCTAGCTAATTCATCAGCGACTTTATTTTGACTACTTGGAATCCACTTAATAAAAAAGAGATCGAAACTTTTTATGTACTGCAATGCTTCCTCTAATAGTGGTGCAAACATTTTATTTTTTGCGTATTCTTTTTCAACAGCTCGCTCGACAAGTTGCGAATCTGTACGAAAAGAGACAATGTTATAATTATGCTCCGTGCAATATTTTAATGCCGCAAGTAAGGCGTGGTATTCTGCTTCATGATTGGACATTGTCCCAAGGGGCAATGATAATTGTACAGTTGGTTGCACCCCTTTAATAAACACTCCAGCACCAGAAGGACCAGGATTTCCTTTTGATGCACCATCAATATATACTTCAATCAAAATGAGAAACCTCCAAATTATAAGATGATCCCCTACTTACATGTTTCTTTGAAGTAGGGGATAGAGTACTTTAGCCGATTGTAATACTATAACGACATGTAAATGTTTCATTCGCTTGTAAAGATTGAATTCCTTTTTTTTCCTTGAAATCTTTTGCCGGATTTACTTCATCAGCAATACCGTACCAAGGTTCAATACATAAGAAAGGTGCGTTTTCGCCTGGTGTCCATACGCCGACAAATGGGAATCCGTCAAATTCTACTTTTACAAATTTATTATGTTTATGAGAACGAATAGAGATTTCATCCGTATTCATATTTTCAAAAATAAGCGCATCATTTTTGAATAAATCGTATGTAAGTGGTAATTCATTCGTATTTTCAGCAATTGATTGTTTTTTACTTGAAAGATAAGGTCCTTCTAATACGCTTGTTTCTAAGCGTTCAGAACCATTAAATGCTAAATGATAATCAGTAAATGATTCGCCCTCTAATAAGGGGAAGTTGAAACCAGGATGTGCTCCGATTGAGAAGAACATCTCTTTTGAAGCAGGATTATTTACTTCATATGTTACATGGACGATTTGTCCGTCTAGCTCATAAGAAACGAGTAATTCGAATTCGTATGGGTATTTTTTTAATGTTTCTTCATTACTAGTTACAATATAAGTGATTTTCGTTTCACTTTGTTCTTGTACAGAGAATGTAAGATCACGAGCAAAGCCGTGTTGTGTTAAAGAATACGGTTTACCATCTACGTAGTATGTATTATCTACTAATCGGCCGACAATTGGGAATAAAATTGGTGCGCGGCGCCCCCAATAAGTAGAATCGCCTTGCCATAAGTATTCAGTGTTATCTTCTTTTAAGCGAACGCTTTGTAATTCTGCACCTTTGTCAGAAATGGAAACGATCACTTTTTCATTTTGAATTGTTGCTGTCATGAAGTGAAACCTCCTAAAACTTTCATATGTTTTATTATACGTTTTCTAAAAGAAAAAAGGTAGTTAATGATAGGAATCTATTGACGAGAGAGTGTCTATTGCGTAGAATATATTCTTGTTGCTTAAAAAACGAATAACGTGGTTCGAAACCATCCCACGTAAAAAAACTAAGGAGATTTTGTCATGAATATAAGGACATTAGTCGGTAATGGTATTTTAGCGGCATTATATATTGCTGTTTCTATGCTTATTCAGCCATTTGGCTTTACCAGTGTACAGTTTCGTATTTCAGAGATGTTTAATCATCTCGTTGTATTCAATAAGAAAGCAATTTACGGGATTGTATTAGGTGTATTTTTAACGAATCTCTTTTTCTCACCTATGATCGCTTATGATTTAGTATTTGGAGTAGGGCAATCCATTCTTGCATTACTTGCAACTATTATTTCTATGCGCTTCATTAAAGGTGTTTGGGCTCGTATGATTTTTAATACAGTTATTTTTACAGTCACAATGTTTATGATTGCAATTGAACTTCATCTTGCGTTTGATCTGCCATTTTTATTGACATGGCTAACTTGTGCAGTTGGTGAATTTGTTGTAATGGCAATTGGTATGCCTGTAATGTACTGGATTAATAAGCGAGTGCAATTTGAAAGATTTATGCAATAGATGAAAGAGCTGTCCTTATATAGGATGGCTCTTTTTGTATGTGATTATATTGAATATAATACTGTGACTCTTGGTCAACTATCCCCACTGTGATGAAACGTTTCAGTGGGGGCTTGAGTTAGAACTCTAGGTCTTTTCATCTATCGCTAGACAGTTTGACGCTCTAGAATTCATGCCACCTTACGGTAACACCCCAAGTAAGTTTTTGGTTGGTACTAGAAACGAACAATCGTTTCCCCACTTGCACCACCCTTTTGAAAAAGAGCAGTTCTTCCTTATGGAAGAAGCCACCACTCAGATGAATCCGGCGTGTGCTACAAGCCCCGACAAGTCGAGTACACATGGATGGTTGACGCACCCACTAAGCTATGCGCGAAGCAACAGCCTTACGTTTTTGCACTTCTAATAGAATCGGCGTTTTCACTTTAAGATTTTCATGCAATTCTACAACTCTTGATTTTTCCAATGTATTCAATGCACCATTAATATCAGCATGGATACATGTTCCTGCTTTACTTTGGTACAGACCACGAGTCATTCGTTTGCCACTAAAGCGATAATGCGTCCTATCATCCTTAGACCAAACTGGAATCGGATCTTTATCAATAAAACTGGCTTTTGAAGTATAACTTTCTTCTTGTTTAAAAAAACGGATGCCTTCTTTTACACATTTATTCTTAATTGCTGCAATCAGTTTATGAAATGGGATTTGAATAAATTTTTGATTATTCTTTTTTCCCATATCAGATTTTTGTTTCCAACCAGCATTATACCCTACAACAACAGTATCTATGTTGCATGCTTTCACTTTTTTGAACAACAAACCTACAGTTTGTGAAATGTAACCATTTATTTGTCGTTCTCGTTTATGCCAAAGTGCAGCCATTTGGTTCGTTACAACTCGTTTCGAAAGTCCATTTTCCATATTTTTCAGTTGCAGATTACGTATCATTTTGTTGAAGTACTGGTTAATAGATTTTAGTTTTTTTCCATCAATTAAAAATGCATCACCTGTATTTGTTGCGCAACTTACTAATCTGTCTACACCTAAATCGCAACTCAAAGCGTTACTAGTAGTCGTGGATTGTTTCTTCATTTGAGAAACGTGCATCTCATATGTGTAATGCACCTCAAAGAACCGACCTTTTTGCTTCGGTACAATCTCAATGTAGGAGATTTGTTTATTTATTAAATTTTTAGGCATACGTATTTTTATGGAACCGAATTTTTTTCTGAATGCAACATTCATCGGAATCATCCAATACCCGTTATCATCCACTTTTGGAACTTGGTAGATTTCAATGATTCGTTTGTCAGTTGAACGAGAATAATTTGGAAACTTAGGACGACCTGTGAATGTTTCAGGGTTTTTCTTCCACTGTTCCCATGCTTTAAAAAAGCTCTTCACTTCTGTAAATAAGGCTCTACGAATCGCTTGAACAGAGTTTGATTGAATGCCCGAGTAATTCAAATCGGCTTGCATGGCAGTATCCACTTCTTTTACAGTAGCCATTTTATTATGATTCAAATAACTTTTTTTTATGGTGTACAATCCAACATTTCGCAATGCTTTTGAACTATGTGACATGCGCTGAAGTAAACGAAATTCTTTTGCTGTGAGACAAGCTCGTCCGATATTCTGTTTCTGCGTGAATCGTTGCATGGTTTCTCTTTTCTTTTGTTTACGTAATACTTTCACTGCTTTCTTTCTAGCCATTGTTTTCACCACCTTTCTCAGAGAGTTCATTAAAATTATTGCTTTCCTTGTGATTCAATGTACTTACGGATAGAATCTATAGGTACACCGCCCGTTGTTAAAAGACAATAACTTCGAGACCAAAACATTTCTTTCCATAGATCATGTTTTATCTTAGGAAAATCTCGTTTCAGGAAACGAGAACTAACACTTTTGTAACTGTTAATCGCTTTTGACAAATCATTATTTGGAACGAAACGGAACAAAATATGAACCTGATCTTCATCGTAATTCCTTTTGGCTCAAGTAACCAAATGATTATTATTATCCAATTTCGTTGTCTTACGATATATTCCCTCCTTATCTACGACAGATTATATCGTAAGACAAAAAGAAACAAATATTCGCCCTCAAAAAATTGTTATGAACGAAACAAAAGTGTTTGGTCTACCTTCTGACGGCAATTCATCTCCACCTGAATTGTTGGGTTTCACCCGTAACGCAAATCAGATGGAGTCTGCTTGCCGAAAGGGATAAAATAAAGTGAGGCTTTCATTAGCTGGCTACATATAAGAAGTCTTATAAAAGGGGAATCTAGTATGAAATATAAAATACATTGGTTGTATAAAACGAAGCGTGGTTTACAAACTGAATTAACAACAGATTATATGAACATAGAAGAAGTACTTCAATTTGCGGAGGATTTTGAGAAAACAGGAAGGGCGAAAGAACTTTTATTTTACGATGAAATGGACGCGGAATGGTCATTAAAAGAAATGAAAAAACTGAGTAAGCAAGTGGAGGAAGATCCGCAAGAAATTCAAGTTTATTTTGATGGTGGTTATGATGTACAGACGAAAGAAGCTGGGGTGGGTATATGTGTATACTATAAAAAAGGAAATACAAATTACCGAATTCGTCGCAATGCATATATAGAAGGCATATATGATAATAACGAAGCGGAGTATGCAGCATTATTATACGGGGTGAATACACTCGAAGAATTAGGAATTAAATATGAAGCGGTTACACTTCGTGGAGATTCTCAAGTTGTACTGCAGCAATTAGCTGGTGAATGGCCTTGCTATGATGAACATTTAAATCATTACTTAGACCAAATTGAACAAAAAGCGAAGCAAATGAAATTAAAACTTGTTTGTGAACCGATATCTAGAAAACAAAATAAAGAGGCACATCAATTAGCAGCGCAAGCATTAGAAGGGACGACAATTGATAGTCATAAAGAAATAACCGAATAGAGAGGTGCACACGTGAAGAAGAAGCAACTCATTACAGAGGTAAATGACTTATTAGAAACGTATTGCGGAGGGTGTTTCCTGCAGGAACATAATCGGAAAAATCATAGTAAATACTATGCCCATTCTTTTTGTATACGGCAATGTACGGTTGGAGAGAAGTTGAAAAAGTATGGGGAGCAATTGTCATAAAAAACATCCAGAGAATTTTCTCTGGATGTTTTTTTAGTGCTTCGCTTCGTGTAATTGATGCTCGCATTTACTTAATTTTTTTTCTTCATTCATTAGAAATGGCTCATCTAAATCTGTTGCAACGGATTTCATGACTTCAAGCTGAGAACGAGCCGATTCTACTGCAGTAGTGGCATGCTCTAATGTGTCTGGATCCATTGAAATTGTTGCAGAACCTACCATTTTTTGTGCAGTTTCTACACGGAATTTTACTTCTTCAAAATCATTTACATGTGACCCCATTGTTATTGCCTCCTTTGGATTTTGCGCATTTCACATAGTTTTTGCTCTGTAAAACGGAAATATACAAAGGAATAACAAAGGAGGTTACCAAGTAAGGTAACCTCCTGTCATATGTGGGATTAAAGTTTTGCTACGTTAGCAGCTTGAGGTCCACGGTTTCCTTCAGTAATGTCGAAAGATACTTCTTGACCTTCCTCTAAAGCTTTGTAGCCGTCGCTTTGAATAGCAGAGAAATGTACGAATACATCTTCAGAGCCTTCCATTTCGATAAATCCAAAACCTTTTTCATTGTTAAACCATTTTACTTTTCCTTGCATGTCACAATTCCTCCTAAAAACGATTCCTTTTTTCATTTAGTGAAATTCATTTTAAAAAATAATATAAATAAAAAATGCTATTTTCTCGAATATTCTGCTAAATGATTAATTTAAATATACACGAATTGGTAGAATTTAGTCAAGTAAGCGCTTTGAAATCTTTGTATTTTTAAAAAGGTATAGGACAAGCCGAGTATGTAATATTCTTAAGTGAATGCTGTACATAATGAGGTGAAAGAATGGATGAGTCTTATTTATTAGATAATGAAGGAATGAAAAATAGAGGCGACATACCGAATTGGGTTGCAAAAGAATTTCAAAATTTTTCGAGTGTCGTGTTAGAACCAACTTTTCCGTGTTATTTCGGTTTAACAGCTTTGAAAAAGAATGAACTTCGTTATTCATTTCTCTCTCATAATGATTGGGGGCATTTACCCAATACAATGTTATCTTTTTTAGAGTTAATGAGAGAGCGGCCGATTGTAAGAAGGGGCTTTTTTCTTTTTGTGGAACCGGAATGTGAAGAAAAATCAATCGAATATTATCGAGATTATTTTTGGAAAGTACTACAATATTTACATGAACAAGATAATCAAGTATGGCCAAAGCAAATCCCGAAAAATCCAGAGCATTATTTATGGGAATTTTCATTTGGTGGTGAACCAATATTTGCATTTGGGAATGCGCCAGCTTATAAACAGCGAAAGACTAGGCATTTAGGAAATTCTCTCGTTATTGGATTCCAGCCACGAACTATTTTCGATGGCTTAGAAGGAGATCGTCCTAAAGGGTCGTATTCAAGACAAATGGTCCGTGAACGAGTTGAAAAGTGGGATCAGTTGCCGAAACACCCTAACATTAGTCACTACGGCGATCCTAATCATCGTGAATGGAAACAATATTTCATAGGGGATGATATTGAGCCGATTAAAGGTAAATGTCCTTTTCATCATAGAGTAGAGAAATAAGAGCCATCAACAGGATGGCTCTTTTGTATATTTTGGATAAAAAAGGGTACTGTATTAGTGAATAATTTTTATGAAAGCTAGTCTATTTTCTATATTTACATCATTACTTAATAGTAAAAGAAGTAGAAAGGATAGAGCGATGTTTGGAGCAATTATACAACAAATAGTATTAGGTATTTCATTAGCTGCGCCTGTAGGTCCGATTAATATTGAAATGTTAAAAAGGGGAATTGAACGTGGATTTTGGCATGCATGGATTGTTGGAATTGGAGGAATGACTGCTGATATTTTGTTTATGCTTTTTATTTATTTCGGTTTATCTTCTGTGTTTATGTATACATATGTACAAGCTTTTATGTATTGCACTGGGTTTTTCTTGTTGTTTTATTTAGGGTTTCAAAGTGTGAAACAAGGAATTTCTCACTCTAATATGGAATATAAACAAGAAGAGATAGGTGGACTTAAACAATCTTTTATGGCAGGATTTTTTATCGCGATATCCAATCCATTAAATCTCGTTTTTTGGTTTGGCATATACGGAAGTACACTTAGCTCTTTGCTTACAAAAGTAACGAAACAAGAAGCTTTTTTGTACAGTCTTTGCATTATTGTTGGTATTATTTTGTGGAACTTAAATATTGCTTTTTCTGTACATTTCGGAAGAACTTTATTAAAGCAAAAAGCACTTGGCTATATTACAGCCGGAGCAGGTATTATTTTAGTAGGATATTCTATCCATTTTGCATACAAAGCTTTACAGTTGTTCATATAAGATTGAAGGGGAGATTTTTATGTATCGAACCACTATTGACGGAAAAGAAATTATCATCACTTTAGCACCAAAAATCCGAAAAGAAATTACTGATAGGAATCCACTATATGAAGCGGTATTTAAAAATGCAGCAAGGTTGCTGCAAACGAAACAACCAACGTTTGCGGTAAACCATGAAGTATTTGGGCTTATTATTGGAGAAGTACAAAGGGGTGAAGTAACAGTGTTTGCAGTAGAACACATTATCCCAAAGCAAAATATATTTGGTCCGAACACTTTTTTCTCGACAATAGAACAGCAGGCAAATTTGTAAAGTGAATAGAATAAGAATAAAATAGAAAAGAAATAGTCGTAACGATATGTTGCGGCTGTTTTTGTGGAGAAGGGGGAAGAAAGATGAAGAGAGTGGTAAAGGAGTTCTTTTTGCAACATGATATTGTTATTATGTATAGTGTTCTATTAATTTTTATCCTTATTTTAAAAATGCAATTTTTTACATGGATCGGTATGTTAGCGTGTTTGTTTGGGATTGTTTTTTATACGCTAAACGAATATATGACACATCGTTTTTTATTCCATTTAAAGCCGCCTAAAAACGCACTTTTATTAAAAATGTTAAGAAGATTACATTATGATCATCACGTCTATCCAGATGATTTAAAACTTTTATTTTTGCCTGTATGGTTTAGTATACCTAGCTTTACTATCTATTTACTTATATCATATGGTATTACAAAAAGTGTTACTGTTACACTTTCATTTGGAGTCGGAATGATTATCATGCTCCTCGTTTATGAATGGAAACATTATATTGCACATAAGCCAATTCGTCCCTTCACTAAGTTTGGAAGATGGCTAAAAAAACAGCATATATTACACCATTATAAAAATGAAAAGTTTTGGTTTGGTGTTTCAAATCCAGTATTCGATTTTATATTTGGAACGCTTAAAGATGGAAAAGACGTTGAATTAAGCGAAACAGCTCGTAATTTAGAAAAGGAGACAAAGACAGAAGTAGTGCGATAAGCACTACTTTTTTTATCCCGCTATTTGCGAGCAGTAAGACTCCCACCTCAAAATTCGGCGAATACGAAGAAGTTAGGTGGGAGTCGTGCTGCCCATAACCCCCCACGCTGATTAAAGTTTCACTTTATTCTGTTTTAACGGGAATAAAAGTTTAATCGAATCAATCAAATTTTATGTTGAAAAAGTATATTGAAAATTTAGGAGAAAATGACGAAAAATGTCTATCGAAAAATCTTTGCAGGAATGTACGGATTGTCTAAAATGAAAATAAGTTTCTGAATATTTATAAAATTTAGTCTTTTGGTATGCAAGGAGAAATTGTATTTTAAGTTAAGAGAGGGGACCAGAGAATGAAACGAGATGATACGTCAGCACGTAAGTTACAAAATGAGGTGAATTATACAGAAGTTGTTCAGTCGGAAGAGTTTCAATTGTTATTAAATACGAAAAAGAAGTTTATCATTCCGATGAGTATTTTCTTTTTAAGTTTTTTTATTACATTACCTATTTTAACATCGTATTCAAAGGTGCTTAATACACCGGTATTTGGTGATGTTACATGGGCGTGGGTATTTGCTTTTGCGCAATTTATAATGACATGGGCATTATGTATGATTTATAGCAAAAAAGCAGAATCCTTTGATGAAATCTCGCGAAAAATTCTGCAAGATATGCAACAAGGGAGGGGCTGACTTTGAATACAACCGCCTTTGCGTTATTTTTAATTATCGTCCTTGGTACACTTGTTATAACTTATTTCGCATCGAAAAAAACGAAAAATGCGAGTGAATTTTATACGGCTGGAGGGGGATTAACTGGTTGGCAAAATGGCCTGGCGATTGCCGGGGATTACATGTCTGCTGCGTCATTTCTTGGCATCGCCGGAGCGATAGCTTTAACAGGATTTGATGGGTTCTTTTATAGTATAGGTTTCTTAGTTGCTTACTTAGTTGTATTATACCTAGTTGCAGAACCGCTTAGAAATTTAGGGAAGTATACGTTAGCGGATATGATTGCGGCGCGTTTTGATGCGAAAAAGGTTCGTGGTATTGCAGCACTTAATACGATGACGATTTCGATTTTTTATATGATTGCACAATTAGTTGGTGCGGGTGCACTTATTAAATTATTATTAGGAATTGAATATACGACATCTGTTTTAATCGTTGGTACACTAATGACAGTTTACGTTATTTTTGGAGGTATGACTGCTACAAGTTGGGTACAAATTGTAAAGGCTGTACTACTTATGGCAGGTACATTTATTATTTCTGTTATCGTTTTCTCCAAATTTAATTTCAGTGTGACAGAAATGTTCGCTCAAATGAAAACAGCTACTCCATTGAAGGAATCGTTTTTAAATCCAGGAGTAAAGTATAAAGATGGTCTGGATACACTTTCTTTAAATTTAGGACTAGTTCTTGGTACGGCAGGATTACCGCATATTCTTGTCCGCTTTTTCACAGTACGTGATGCAAAAACTGCACGTCAATCAGTTGTGTACGCTACGTGGTTAATTGGTGCATTTTATATTATGACGATTTTCTTAGGATTTGGTGCGGCGGCGTTTGTAGGGAATGAGGCAATTATTCAAGCAAATCCAGCCGGTAATATGGCAGCACCTTTATTAGCTAAAGCATTAGGTGGAGATTTCTTATTCGCATTCGTATCGGCGATTGCTTTTGCAACAATTTTAGCTGTAGTAGCAGGTCTTGTATTAACAGCGGCTTCCGCATTTGCTCATGATTTTTATAACGAGATTATTCGCAAAGGAAAATCAACGGAAAAAGAGCAAGTTTCAATGGCTCGTTATGCGTCTATTGGAGTAGCGATAGTATCTATTATACTTGCTTTATTTGCGCAAACATTAAACGTAGCATTTTTAGTATCACTAGCATTTGCAGTTGCAGCGAGTGCAAATTTACCAGTTATATTATTTACAATATATTGGAAGCGTTTTAATACAACGGGTGCAATTTGTGGTATGATTGTTGGTCTTGTATCAGCAATTGTTCTTGTTGGGTTAAGTCCAAATGTTTGGAATCCCGTGGTAGGGAAAGCTATATTTGTTGGAGAGGCGATATTCCCATATACGACACCTGGAATTGTTTCTATTCCGCTTGGATTCCTTGCAGCATATTTAGGAACTGTTTTCTCTAGTAAGAAAGAAGATGCAGCAAAGTTTGATGAAATTCTTGTGAAATCTAATACTGGTCATGGTATTAGTGATGCTTCTTCACATTAAAAAAAGAGGAGCTTTTCGAAATATAAGAAAAGCTTCTATTTCTTTTGGCATTTTCTTATAAAGTGAAACTTTAATCAGTGTGGGGGATTGCTCATCCCCCCACACTGATTATTAGCCTTCACCAATCGGGCGTTTATGGGCAGTTAATCTCCCACCTAACTTCTTTGCTCCAGCTGAATTTTTGGGTGGGAGTTTTACTGCCCGTTAATGCGGGATAAATATTACTTTATTTTTGGTAGGATTTGTCTTGTGTTTGTGGAATGAAAATAGGCAGGGAGAAATTTAACTCATCATGGCACCAGCGCAGCTTTGTGAAAAATAAGTTGTTATGGAAGGTGGAAGAAATGATGAAGACAAAACAAACCGATGAATTATTAGCAAAAGATGAGCAATATGTTTGGCACGGAATGCGTCCTTTTAGCCCAAGTAGTACAATGGTAGGGGCAAAAGCAGAAGGGTGCTGGGTTGAAGATATACAAGGAAAAAGATACTTAGACGGTATGAGTGGTCTTTGGTGTGTGAATAGTGGATACGGAAGAAAAGAGCTCGCAGAGGCAGCTTATAAGCAATTGCAAACATTATCATACTTTCCGATGTCACAATCACATGAGCCAGCGATTAAGCTCGCTGAAAAGTTAAACGAGTGGCTTGGTGGAGAGTATGTTATATTCTTCTCTAATAGTGGATCAGAAGCGAATGAAACAGCTTTTAAAATAGCAAGACAATATTATGCTCAAAAAGGTGAACCGCATCGTTATAAATTTATGTCACGTTATCGTGGTTATCACGGAAACACAATGGCAACGATGGCAGCGACTGGACAAGCACAGCGTAGATACCAATATGAGCCATTTGCGTCAGGGTTTTTACATGTAACGCCTCCAGATTGTTACCGCATGCCAGAAATGGAATCGCAAAATATTTATGATGTAGAATGCGTAAAAGAAGTAGATCGTGTTATGACATGGGAATTAAGCGAAACAATAGCGGGATTTATTATGGAGCCAATTATTACAGGCGGAGGTATTTTAATGCCGCCACAAGACTATATGAAAGCTGTTCATGAAACGTGTCAAAAACACGGTTCGTTACTTATTAGCGATGAAGTTATTTGTGGTTTCGGGCGTACAGGAAAAGCATTTGGATTTATGAATTATGACGTTAAGCCTGATATCGTTACGATGGCAAAAGGTATTACGAGCGCATACTTACCATTATCAGCAACAGCTGTGAAAAAAGAAATTTATGAGGCATTTAAAGGAACAGGGGAATATGAATTCTTCCGTCATATTAATACATTTGGTGGAAATCCAGCGGCTTGTGCATTAGCGCTTAAAAACTTAGAGATTATGGAAAATGAAAATTTAATTGAGCGCTCTGCCCAAATGGGTTCACTTTTATTAAATCAATTAAAAGAAGAAATTGGGGAACATCCGCTTGTTGGTAATATTAGAGGGAAAGGGTTATTAGTTGGAATCGAACTAGTAAATGATAAAGCGACGAAAGAACCAATTGATAACGACAAAATTGCAAGTGTTGTAAATGCTTGTAAAGAAAAAGGACTTATTATTGGGCGTAACGGTATGACAACAGCGGGGTATAATAACGTTTTAACATTAGCACCGCCACTTGTTATTTCAAGTGAAGAAATTGCTTTTGTTGTTGGAACGTTGAAGACAGCGATGGAACGTATTTAATAAATAGAACGAGAGGAGCGAGCTGTAATATAAGGCTCGCTTTTGTTTACTAGGAGGAGCTTTTAATGGAGAAATATGATCCTAACAAACATTATCACATCGGATATTATGAAGACGGATATGATTTAGAAGTGACAGCGTACAAAAGAATAAATGAGCCAGTTTGGGATGCTTATATTCCAAAATATGAGGCAGACGATTTTTATAAAAAGGTGGAGGAAATGAAACTTGGGGAATATATAGATGACTATGGCATAAAAGTATATTCATTTCGTGATGATATCGATGATGAGGAAGCGCGAACTATTTTTGAAAAATGGTTAAAGACGAATGAGATTGTTTAAAGGTGAAACGAAAAAGGAGATTGCTATCTTATAAGATAGCAATCTCCTTTTATTATAGTAAACTTATTTACTTGCTTTCATTGCTTTATCTTTTGCACCAAAAGTGTATTTTAACATTGGTGGTGTAATCATCGTAGTTAAAATAACGACGATAACGATTGCTGTAAAGTAATCTTGTGCTAATAGGCCAGAAGAAAGTCCTGTTCCTGCGATGATAAGTGCAACTTCACCACGAGAAACCATACCAGCACCGATAATTGCAGAAGACTTTGCATCAAATCCAGTCATTCGTGCACCGAATCCACAACCGATTAGTTTTGTGAATACAGCGATTACTGTTAATGCTAAAATGAACCAAATTTGATCACCAATACCGTCAAATGTAATATTCATACCGATGCTAACGAAGAATACTGGTACGAACATAGCATAAGCGATTGGTTCTACTTTCTTTTCTACTTCATGTTTGTAGTTCGTTTGAGAAATAGCGATACCAGCTGCGAAAGCACCGATAATACCAGCAATTCCTAATAGTTCGCCGAAATATGCGAATGAGAAACAGATGATAAGTGCTGCGCTAACGATAGACTCAGATACGCGTAGTGGTGATAACCAACGCATAATCGCTGGAACACCTTTCCATCCGATTAAAATAATAGAAGCAAAGAATACTACTTTCTTCAAGATAACCATTGTTAAATTCACATCATCTGTACCTAAGAAGCTCATTGCGAATGCTAATAAAATAACAACAAGAATGTCATCAAATACAGCTGCTCCAAGCATTGTTGTACTTTCACGTGTTTTCATCTTACCTAAATCGCGAAGTGTTTGAACAGAAATACTAACACTTGTCGCACATAGAAGTAATCCTAAAAAGACAGCGTTCCCTTGTTCCATGCCCATAACAAGACCGGCAACGTAACCACCTACAAATGGAAGAACGATACCTCCAATTGCGACTGCTAAAGAAGAATTACGGTTTTCATTTAATTCTTTTAAGTCTGTTTCAAGTCCAGCCATAAACATTAAAAGAATAACCCCGACATTACTTAATTGCGTTAGAAGTTCTGAATTCTCAATCCAACCTAATAAAGCTGGACCGATAACGATACCGACAATTAATTTACCCAGTACAGAAGGTTGACCTAATCTAACACTAAGGTCACCAGCGAGCTTTGTACTTAATAAAATAAGTGCAATTTGAAAGAAAAATTCGAATTCCATCTGATCCTCTCCTCATCATTTTTAGTTTTATCATACGATTTCTCGGAATTTGCCTAATGAAAATATGTAAAAACCCATTAAACAAAGGGTCTTATTACGAGTTCTTTTGAACTTGTAATTTGAACCTGTAATTAATATATAATAAAATTTATTAAAAATCAATGAAAAAATAGCAGATTTTCATGATAGGATTCGATTTAGGTATGGAGGGAATCACTATATAATAAGAAGAAATAAGGATACATTTTTAATGAATTGGAGAAGGGCATATGTTATTAAATAAACGTTTTACAATTGGGGAAATGGCAAAAATGCATAATATAGCGGAATCTACATTACGCTACTATGATGAAAAAGGAATTTTTCATCCGTCTATTGTGGACCCGCAAACGAATTATCGCTATTACACAATTGATCAGTTTTCACTATTAGACACGATTAAATTTTTACGCCAATTGAATATCCCATTAAAGGAAATAAAGAAATATATTGATGAACGAAATCCGTCTTATGCGCTGAATTTACTTGAAAAACAACAAGAAATGATGCTGAAAAAGCAAAGAGAAATCGAGTATGCTTTGGCAAAAATGGAACATAAAATCCATTTAATGAAGAAAGCGACGGAATCAGAAGCGAATCAAATTATTTATAAAACGATATCGAAGCGAAAAATAACAGCGATTGCAGTTGCACCTAATACAACAGATGATATGTTTGAATATTATATCCATTCGCTACAAAAAAATATGAAGCAAATTGATAATAGTTTATTTTCAGGAGATATCGGTGTAACAGTTTCAAAAAAAGCATTACTTCAAAATGAGTTTCAAGCATATAACAGTGT
>NZ_JBFPJI010000278.1:0-4299 GCF_040838205.1 Bacillus sp. S4 | reverse complement strand
GAATAAAATACTTAACCAAAACGAGACATAGCTAAGCCAAGAATGTCTTTTCGTTCCCCAATACACTCCCATACCGATCTCCTTTAAACGTAGTCTATATTATATTAATTATACACCCGCTTAACAAATTCCTCTATTTTTCGACAAACATTACATACATTGAACCTCTAATCCGTTTATCAGCTAAAAGACTGTCTCTAATAACACTAATGCTATTTTGAGACAGCCTCCCCTTTTTATACTTTAAATCTTTCAATTAATACTTGTAACTCTTCAGCCATTTGAGCTAGTGTACCAGCTGCAGAACCAATTTCCTCCATGGAAGCTAGCTGCTCCTCAGCTGACGCTGCAACACTTTGTGTACTCGTCGCGTTATTTTGTGCTGTCATTGCAATTTGGCCAACTGAAATGGATACTTCATTTGCACCTTTTGACATTCCATTAGCCGTTTCAACCATCGTTTTAATTTGATCAACAATTTCATTTGTAGATTGTAAAATCTCAGCAAAATTTTGTTTTGTTTCATTTGCAATAACAAGTCCAGATTGCACTTCTTCATTTACATTATTCATAGACTTTACTGTCTTGCTCATATCGTCTTGTATTTCACAAATTAATTTACTAATTTCACTTGATGATACACTAGATTGTTCTGCTAATTTTCGTACTTCATCAGCAACGATTGCAAAGCCTCTTCCATGCTCACCAGCTCTTGCAGCCTCAATTGCTGCATTTAAAGCTAGAAGATTTGTCTGATCTGCAATATTTTGAATGACTTCTAAAATATCACCAATTTGCTTTGATTTGTTATTCAACAACTGAATAACAGCATCTGACTGTGAAACAGATTCCGCAATAGATTGCATTTGATTTACTGTTTTTCCAACTAGCTTTCCGCCATCTTCTGCTTTTTCGCGAGTGTGAGCAGAAGCAGTATTAATAGATGATGAGCTATTTGCTACATGCTGAATCCCTTCTGTTACATCAAACAGTAACATAGCACCATTTTCTACGCTTGCGTTTTGCGTCGTTGCACCACTTGATATTTCATCCATTGCTGATGTAATTTGTTCAGTCGCTTCACTCGCCTGTCTCACACTTGCTGTTAACTCTTCAGATGCAGCTGCAACATGCCCCGCTGAAGTATTAATTCTTCCAATTAATGTACGTAGTGAATGAGTCATCTCATTAAAACCTTTAGCAAGTTGTCCAATTTCATCATTTGAATGTATTTGAATCGTTTGAGTTAAGTCCCCTTCGCTTATTTCTTTAGAAGTGACAACTAATTGTTTTAAAGGTTTGGTAATAGAAAGTGTCACGAAATAAATAAGCGCTCCGCCTACAACTAATGAAATAAACATTACAATTAACATATTATAAAATACAGGTTGAGCAGCTTCAACTACTTCATTTGAATACATCGTCCCCGCAATTTTCCAACCTGTTTTTAAATTTGTCGCGAATACCATTTTCTTTTCACTACCACCATAAGTGTATGAAAAAGTGCCATGGTTATCTTCGTATATTTTCTTTCCCCAAGAATCATCTGCCTTGTCACCCGATTTTTCTTGAGGGTGAGCAATTATTTTTTGTTTTCCATCTAAAATGAAAGCATAGCCTTTTTTACCAATATTGATTAACTTTGTTGTTTTTAATAAATTATCTAAACTTAAATCTACCGCAATAACACCATTTTTATCTTCAGTTTGTTTTGCGATTGTTACGACAATATGTCCATTCCCTTGTGCCTTATATGGTTCAGTGACAACAATTCCACCTTGCTTATTCACTGCATCTTTATACCAAGAACGCGCTGTTGGATCATAATCTGCTGCCATTTGTATATTTGGTTCTTGTACAAATTTTTTATCGTTTCCAGCAACATACACTTGTTCTACATCTTTGTTCAAACTAATATATTGGGATAATGTTTTTCTTAGTTCATCCTGATTATCTCCTTGATACATATCACTATGAATCACTCGTGCAAAATTATTTACATCGTTGAATTTCGCTTCAATCATTTGATTGATTAAATTATCCAATATTTTTATATTATCCTGAGCGCTACTCATAATTTGTGATTCAAAATTCTTTTTAGCTGTTTGATACGACATGCCCCCAATAATAGAGACTGCCGCAATTAATATAACAAAAAATGAAATTAATAGCTTTTTTGCTACTTTCATATCTCTAAACCAACTTACTAGTTTACTCATTATAAACCTCCTGCATTTCAATATTAAGCTTTAAAGATTAAATAGAGCTAATTTTGAATATATTCCATTCCTTAGTTTCTATTTTTATAACTTGTTTTGATGAACACTTTGTAAAGTTTAAACAAATTAATTTCTTTTGTCTATATATACGAATAACATTATTATAAAATTTACAAATACAAAAAAACCAAAGGAACAAGCCCTTTGGTTTTTTACATTTTTTTATGTTGTTTAGAAACCTTTTTCCATCTATCTCGTTCCGCTCTTGCCAGAGTAATGTTTTGTTTTCTCATAACATATGCCAATTCTCTTTGCAGTTTTTTATAGCTTAGTAAGCGCTCTACGGGTATAGTTCCGTTATCTATAGCACTTCGCACTGCACATCCTGGTTCACCTTCATGTTTACAATCTCGAAAGCGGCAAGTATTTGCAAGATCTTCAATATCGGAAAATGTAGTTTGAATTGCCGCGCTTCCTTCCCAAAGCTGAAGTTCCCTCATACCAGGCGTGTCAATTACTAAACCGCCACTCGGTAATTGGAACAATTCACGGTGAGTTGTCGTATGCCTTCCTTTACTATCTTCTTCACGTATATCTCCGGTTTTTGCTACATCTGTTCCTATTAATGCATTTAACAAAGTAGATTTCCCTGCACCTGAAGATCCAACTAAAGCAATTGTTTTTCCTGGTGAAACAAATTGTTGCAATGATTCTATTCCGACGTACACTAAGCTATCAACAACAAATATCGGAACACCGATTGCTACCGCTTCAGTTTCTGCAATTTTCTGTTCCACATCTTCACATAAACTACTCTTCGTTAAAACAATAACAGGCATTGCACCGCTCTCATAAGCCACCAGCAAATAACGTTCCATCCTTCTTACGTTGAAATCATGGTTAAGTGCATTCACTAAAAATAGATAATCTACATTTGTTGCGATAATTTGTTCTTCAGTTCTGTTACCAGCTTCTTGTCTTGAAAAAGAACTTCTTCTCGGAAAAATACGGTGAATAATTGCCTTTTTCTCATTTTCTATTTTTTTTATATACACCCAATCACCAACTGCCGGATAATCCCCCTTCGTTAACGCTTCATGCCGAAACTTCCCAGACAGTTCTGCCATATATTCACCGTCACTACAAATAATCCGATATATATGCTTATGCTCAAGTAAAATACGCCCTACTTCATAATTCTTCTCTACAGCTTGCTCTTCAAAAAATGAATCCCATCCGAACGATTCTAAAATATTTTGATTCAAATAAATATCCTCCCTAGTTTGTACTAAGTGGAAGGATTGCGAACTATCTTATATAATATCGCCCTTTCCATCCACCTTTGTATTTGATTTATTATTCATATCAGTCATATTCGCCATAATACATCACTCCGTTCTAATTTTAATTACTCTCATTATATGGAATATCTCATTAAAAAGCTACATTATTTAACATAATTTTCAAATAACTTGTTTTTTAACATTTTAATTTGTCCACGATGACTAATTTCATCTTCTAGCACGTGAAACCAAAGGTAGTGCTGATTATACGCTACGTCATTAGGCCACTTTCTTTCTGACATTAGCCATTCATCATCCTGTTGTCTCAAACACTCTATTGTTTCCTCTCGAACTTTCTGTAAAAGTTGTACATAATACTGTATTTCATAACCACGGATAGATCTCCCCGCTTCCCCTAAATACAGTGCATCTTCCCATATTTCTAATTCTTCTTTTGTAAAATCACGATTTTGAAAAGAAATAAGCTGATGGACTTTTTCTATAGCCGCTATATGCTTTAGTAAAGCACCAATTGAATTCTCACCACTCGGCATTATTAAATCCAATTGCTCCACTGCTAAATCCTCTATTTCCTGTAATGTTACTGCCCGCGTATGCTCCATCATACTTACAAGTTCCCCTATATTTTTTGTATAACCATCTACACTTCTTATTCGATAATCTATATACATTTCACGCACCCCTTCTGAATTCATATTAATGAAAAAAGGCTTCATATAATAGACTGAAATATATCAGATTTTTCTGTTATAATTGAATTGAACAAGCAATTAGCC
>NZ_JBFPJI010000277.1:0-4306 GCF_040838205.1 Bacillus sp. S4 | reverse complement strand
ATATTAAACTCTTACTCTTAATCCCTTTTATAGGGTGTGTTGGATTCTTGCCATTTGCAAATAGAATTGAGCCTTACGTATTAGGAATGCCTTTTCTTTTATTTTGGATTGTATTTTGGATGGTACTTTCCTCAATTATTTTAACCATTGTTTATAAGCTTGATCCCGATAATAAAGGGAGTGAGACAGAATGAATATATCATTATTTATTATTTTTATTTTCTTAATCCTATCTCTTTGTTTAGGGATAGCAGCAAGAAAAGGAAAAAAGATGAATTTGCAGCAATTTTCAGTTGGTGACAGAGGTTTTGGAACCTTGTTCGTATTCCTATTAATAGCTGGAGAGGTTTATACGACTTTTACTTTTCTAGGGGGAAGTGGTTGGGCGTATTCCAAAGGTGCTGCTGCATATTATGTGCCCACGTATATATTTTTAGCATATATAATATCTTATTGGATTGCCCCTAAAATTTGGAGATACGGTAAAGAACATGGTATTATTTCACAACCTGACTATTTTGCATCTAAATACGATAGTCGTGCAATGGGGGTTATAGTAGCTATTGTGGGAAGTTTAGCCCTTATACCATATATTTGTATACAAATGAAAGGGTTAGGGATCATTGTTTCAGAGGCTTCTTTTGGAGCTATTTCACCAATAGTTGCAAGTATTATAGGCGCAATAGTTATTACAACATATGTAATAATCTCGGGTATTCATGGCTCAGCTTGGACAGCTGTGATTAAAGATATTATGATTTTGGGAGTAGTTATTTTTTTAGGCCTATACATTCCTAGCCACTATTTTGGTGGAATTGAGCAAATGTTTAAGTCTGTTGAGGCTGTTAAACCTGAAGTGTTAACGTTAGCCGATGAGGGACTAAGTGTACCGTGGTTTATCTCTACTATCCTTTTAAATGCAATATCTTTCTATTTATTACCGACTTCTTTCTCTGTGGTTTTCTCAGCAAATGGTGAAAAAGCACTTCGTAAAAATGCAATTACCCTACCTTTATACACTATATTATTACTGTTTGTTTTCTTTATTGGCTTTTCAGCTATTGTAAAAATTCCTGGTTTACAAGGAGCTGATGGAGATCTTTCTCTTTTAAGATTATCTATTCAAACATTTGATCCTTGGGTCATTGGAATAGTTGGAGCAGCTGGTTTACTAACGGCTTTAGTACCAGCATCCGTTATGTTAATGTCTGCATCTGTTGGCTTAACAAAAGGGATTTACAATGTTATTTTTCCAAAAGCTACCGAAAAACAACAATTAGTAGCCTCAAAATTGTTCATCATTATCCTTTCTTTGACTGCTTTAATTTTCACAGTGTTTGGCGGGACAGCACTTGCAATGTTAAATATCATGTCATACAGTCTTATCGCACAATTGGCACCTGCATTATTCCTTAGTTTTTCCAAAAAAAATTATATTAATAAATATGGTGCAATGACTGGAATTATTACAGGAGTGCTCCTTGTATTGTATGCTACGATTTTTAATATAAAAGTCGCAACCTTTTTTCCAACAGTCCCACACACTATTAACGACATTAGTACAGGAGCGATAGTATTATTTATTAATATCGTAATAACTATTATTGTAAGCTTAGCTTCAAAAAACATACCGGTTCAAAAGGGGGCTACCACATCAACATTAAGCTAAAATAATTTTATATCTATATAACGAGAAAAATGTTATTTTTTTGAAAATTCACAGAAAGGATGACGTTTTTTATGAATTTTTCGATTCAAAATGAAATTTGAAAAAGATCAAAACTACCTGTTCTCTACGGTTTATTGGAGGCAGGTAGTTTTATTTTTCTCGAATTTACATAGTTGTAATAGATAGTTGAACTATTGTGAAAAGAGGGGGATGAATCGAATTATTCCTTATTTTGATCACTCATATTCGCTTCTCTAATTTCAGGAGTAAGCGAATATGATACGGTCACATTGAAATTACATTCTAAAGATGATCGGGAAAGTGTTGGGAAAGAAGCAGTAGCACGTATAAATGAAATTAAATCGCCTAAATTTGAACATGAATTCAAAGCTCCAGAGGATGGAAACGAGTTTATGGGGGATTTAGACGAGTCTACGAATATGATGAAAATGGTCTTTGGCGGAATTGCTGGAATTTCGTTATTAGTTGGTGGCATCGGTGTTATGAATATAATGCTTGTATCTGTAACAGAACGTACTCGTGAAATTGGCATCCGAAAAGCGCTTGGTGCAACGCGTAGTAAAGTATTAATGCAGTTTCTTATTGAATCTTGCATTTTAACAGCACTAGGTGGCTTAATTGGATTTATGCTTGGCGTATTCTTTGCGTGGTTAATTGTGATATTCGCAGAATAGCCATTTATTGTTTCAGTAAATTTAGGACTGATTTCGGTTGGAATATCTATGTTTATCGGTATTGTATTTGGTATACTACCGGCAAATAAAGCAGCAAAATTAGATCCGATTGAATGTTTGCGATATGAATAAGAAGGGAAGAGAATATAACTTTTGTTATGTTCTCTTTTTATTTTCATACAAAACTCTTTCTCAGCTTATCGTATCCAAATTTGAACGTAAGCATTTCGTAAGGAATGGATAAGAAAAAAGAGAGATTTATCATATAGGATTAGAGTATAACTTGATGTGAAGGGGGAAGAAATTAACTTAAATAATCAATTAGATAATGGAGTATTGCAAGAAATAGTAGTGATTTTTTGGCACAACATGTATGTCAAAAAGTGAAAGTTACAGGTTGTTAGGAACGAAATTATCAGTACTTAAAATAGAGGCATTATATTGTTAGTGAAGAAAAGGGTTGTACGAATGAATCATCAATACGATATTAATAGAGGAGAGAGAGTCTTATGAAAAAATGTAATTCAATTAAGTTAGCAAGTTTGTCAGTTCTATTAGCAGGTACTACTCTATTCACACCAGGTTTTACTGTGAAAGCAGAGTCAGTACAAAATATATCAAGTCCGTCACAATCACATGATCAAAAGAATCGGAATGGTTGGAAACAAGTAATGCAGGAATCAGTACAGCTTGGAACACCAGGGGTATTAGCTAAGACGTTTAACAACGGAAAAACTAGTAGTTATACAGCTGGCGTGGCAGAATTAAGTACAAAGCAACCGATGAAATCGGAATATCGCTTTCGGATTGGTAGTGTGACGAAGACTTTTACTGCCACGACTGTTCTTCAATTAGTAGGAGAAAATCGTATACAACTTGACGATCCAATTGAAAAGTGGCTACCGGATCTCATTCAAGGAGATGGGTATGATGGCAATCAAATTACGATACGTCAACTTTTGAATCATACGAGTGGTATAGCTGAATATTTAAAGTCAAAAGACGCTGACATAATGAATTCGAAAAAAACGTATACAGCAGAAGAAATAGTGAAAATGGGGCTTTCTCTACCACCTGATTTTTCGCCAGGTAAGGGGTGGTCGTATTCAAACACAGGATACGTAATATTGGGAATGCTTATTGAAAAAATAACTGGAAATAGTTATGCAGAAGAAATTGAAAAGCGAATTATTGAACCTTTGGATCTGTCAAATACGTTTTTACCAGGGAATTCAACCGTTATCCCAGGAAAGAATCATGCTCGAGGGTATATGAAAATTGACGGAACAAGCGAGTTGAAAGACATAACGTATTATAATCCGAGTTTAGCTAATTCAGCTGGAGATATGATTTCTAATGCGGACGATTTAAATACGTTCTTTTCATCTCTACTCGGTGGTAAGTTACTGAAGGAGAATCAATTAAAAGAAATGCTTACTACAGTTCCTACAGAAGGAGAAGGCGTTGGTGACGGATATGGTCTTGGAATCTATGAGACTAAACTTCCAAACGGTGTTTCAATTTGGGGTCACGGAGGGGCAATTCCTGGGTTCACAACTTTTGTTGGGGGAGTAATTGGGGGCAAACATACATTGGCTGTCAGTATTAACTCTTTAGGTGCGATTGATATTATTACGCAGTTTAATAAAATGATGAAAATTGAATTTAATAAATAGAAAAAAGAAAATGAATTGGATTCTGCTATTGTTGTATATAAAAGAGGTGCTTTTTAAATTTTGTAACTATGGACAGTATTAGCATCTATGATATGGCATCAAGTGTATTTCAAAGTGAAAATCAATCTTATTGCTTAGTATAAAAATAAAAAGGATGTCAGTTGCATGACATCCTTTTTATTTTGGAGCAAAGAGGTATACCTTTGATTCTGAAAATTGTTATTTTTGCAACCGTTCCATATAATAAAGGTTATAGGGATTTATAC
>NZ_JBFPJI010000276.1:0-4319 GCF_040838205.1 Bacillus sp. S4 | reverse complement strand
ATTTGAAGTGGATAATAAATATGAATCAAAAATGGGGATTAACGTAATAGAAGAGCATTTTTCGCCTGGTTTTTCTTCACCAAGTACGTTAGTCATTCAATCGGATAAAAAGTTAGATGAGGCGACTTCTCTACAAACTTTAGATGAACTAACTGATAAAATCTCGAAAGTTAAAGGAGTTTCAGAAGTATATTCACCGACGCGTCCAACCGGTGAAAAGATAAAAGAATTATATTTAAACAAACAAGCAGGAGAACTAAATACAGGATTAGGAGATGCCAATGGTGGCATAAAAGAAATTAATGATGGTTTAACGGATGCTAAAAATAAAATGGGTGGTAATGACTCAAATAGTCTTGCGAATGTTCAAAAGTTAATTGATGGAACGAACGAGGCGAAAAATGGGGTATCGGCATTAGGAACAGCTTTAAATCAATTATCGAATGGAATAAACGATGGAGCACAAGGAGCGAAGCAAATTGAGAGTGGGTTAGCTTCATTAAACGAAAATATAAATGTGTTATCTAATGCAACTTCGCAACTTCATGCTGGTTATGCTCAGCTAGAAAAAGGTTTAAGTTCTTACAATCAATATTTCGGAAGTATTTCTCAAGCGATTGATGGTGCGAAAAAAGGATACGAACAAATTGAAATGTTAATGAACAATTTCATTCAAACTAAACCAGAATTAGCAAATGATCCTAACATTCAGCAAACATTAGGAATTGCAAAGGAAGCTCAGAAGCAATTAAGTGTACTTTCAAATGAATTAAATCAATTAGCAACGCAGCATAAAGCAGCAATGGGTTCATTTAAAGAAGCGAATCAGTCGTTACTGAAAGTAGATAAAGGTTTAAAAGAAATGAATAATGGCGTTACACAATTACAAAAAGGCGCTGGTGAGCTGGAAAATGGATTAAATGAAGGAGCCACAGGTTCAAAACAAATTGCAAACAAATCAGCTGAGTTAAAATCCGGTTTAACGAAAATAAATGATGGGCAAGGACAGTTATTAACTGGGCTTAAGGATTTGCAAGAAAAGATGGGGCAATTACAATCAGGCTTATCTAAAAGTACAGAAGGTTTAGGCAAAGTAAGTAACGGTCTAGGGGATGCTCAAAAATATTTAGGCGAGCTAAATGAGTCGAAAAGCTCTGAGAAATTTTATATTCCGAAAGAAGTTTTAGAGGGAGAAGATTTCCAAAAAGCATTGAATACGTACATGTCACATGATAGAAAGACTGCTAAAATGACAATTATTTTAGACGTAAACCCGTATTTAAAAGAAGCGATGCCTATCATTCAAGAAATTAATAAAACGATAGATGGTACGTTAAAGGGAACAGAACTAAATGATGTGAAAAAAGCAATTGGCGGGACAACAGCTAGAAACGTTGATTTAAAAGAAGTAACCGGGCAAGATTTCCTACGTACTGCTACGATTATGTTATTAGGGATTTCGCTTGTATTAATCGTGATTACACGCTCATTCTTAAACTCAATCTTTATTATTGGGTCGTTAATTTTAGCGTACTTTGCATCACTTGGTATAAGTGAACAAATTAGTGCACATGTATTAAACGTAGAGTCATTAAGCTGGAATGTTCCATTCTTTAGCTTCATTATGATTGTCGCTTTAGGAGTGGATTATAGCATCTTCGTTATGATGCGATACAATGAGCTAGAAGGGGATTCAGTAACGAAAATTGTAAATGCATCTCGTCACATAGGAGGAGTCGTATTATCAGCGGCACTTATTTTAGGAGGGACATTTGCAGCGTTAATTCCTTCAGGAGTATTGACACTTATACAAGTAGCATCCGTTGTTGGCGTTGCTCTTTTACTATTAGCTTTAATTGTAATGCCGATATTGTTACCTGCTTTAATAGGATTGACGAGTAAATTGAAGAGTTATAAAGAGAAAATAATAAATACGAAATAAGAAAAACCTGTAGGGAATGTTTTCTCTACAGGTTTTTTGTATATAAAATATGAAATGAAAAAATGATTCAATGTATTACAGAATGAGAAGTGAATAGGGATATTAGAAAGAGGTCGATGATATACAAAAAATAGCTAGGGGAATGGATAAAAACTATTCGATTTCGTTGTAGAAAGCTAATCAACCGTTGCTATTCATCCAGCTTCTACTATATAATAGCTATAGTCTACAATAATTGAGTCGTAATATGCGATTTTTTAGGACAATCGGTGAGAAAACGCTGAAATAAGCGGTATTAGTAGGAGGACACAAATGATTACAGTAAGTAACGTTAGTTTGCGTTTCGCAGATCGCAAATTATTTGAAGATGTTAACATAAAATTCACGCCAGGTAATTGCTACGGTTTAATCGGAGCAAACGGTGCTGGTAAATCAACATTTCTAAAGATTTTATCTGGAGAAGTTGACCAATCAACAGGTGACATACATATTACGCCAGGTGAGCGTCTAGCAGTATTAAAACAGAATCACTTCGAATATGAAGAGTTCCCTGCACTAGAAACAGTAATGATGGGTCACACACGTCTTTATAAAGTAATGCAAGAGAAAAATGCAATTTACATGAAAGAAGACTTTAGTGATGAAGATGGCATGCGTGCTGCAGAACTTGAAGGTGAGTTCGCTGAGCTAAACGGTTGGGAAGCTGAGTCAGAAGCTGCAATCCTTCTAAAAGGATTAGGTATCGGCGAAGATATTCATGATAAAAAGATGTCTGAATTAACAGGGGCAGAGAAAGTAAAAGTATTACTTGCTCAAGCTTTATTCGGTCAACCTGACATTCTATTACTAGATGAGCCTACCAACCATTTGGACTTAAAAGCGATTCAATGGTTAGAAAACTTCTTAATGAACTTTGATAATACAGTTATCGTTGTATCCCATGACCGTCACTTCTTAAATAAAGTATGTACGCACATGGCTGACCTTGATTTCGGTAAAATTCAATTATACGTTGGTAACTATGACTTCTGGTATGAGTCAAGCCAATTAGCATTAAAACTAACTCAAGATTCTAACAAGAAAAAAGAAGAGAAAGTAAAAGAGTTACAAAACTTTATTGCGCGCTTTAGCTCAAACGCATCTAAAGCGAAGCAAGCAACTTCTCGTAAAAAATTGTTAGATAAAATTACATTAGATGATATTAGACCGTCATCACGTCGTTATCCGTTCGTTGGTTTCACACCAGAGCGTGAAGTAGGAAATGACTTATTAACGGTTGAAGGTATTTCTAAAACTATCGACGGAGAAAAAGTATTAGATAATGTGAACTTCACTTTAAATAAAGGTGATAAAGTTGCATTTATCGGCCGTAACGATATTGCAATGACAACATTATTTAAAATTCTTATGGGTGAAATGGAGCCAGATAGCGGTTCATTCAAATGGGGTGTAACAACATCTCAAGCTCATTTCCCAAGAGATAACTCTGAGTACTTCGAGAACAGTGATTACACTTTAATTGATTGGTTACGTCAGTTCTCTCCACAAGATGAATCAGAAAGTTTCTTACGTGGTTTCTTAGGCCGTATGCTATTCTCTGGTGAAGAAGTAAAGAAAAACGTTTCTGTTTTATCTGGAGGAGAAAAAGTTCGCTGTATGCTATCTAAGATGATGTTAAGTGGTGCAAACGTATTAACATTAGATGATCCAACGAACCATTTAGACCTTGAGTCTATTACAGCATTAAACAACGGTTTAATCACATTTAAAGGAACATTACTATTCACTTCTCATGACCATCAGTTCGTACAAACAATTGCAAACCGTATTATCGAAGTAACGCCAAACGGTGTAGTTGATAAGGTAGCAACGTATGATGAGTTCTTAGAAAATGAAGAACTTCAAAAACAAGTTGATGCAATGTACAAAGGTTAATAATAAATGATTAAAACCCTCGCTTTCTTTTATGAGAGCGGGGGTTTTGTTGAAAATAAATACAATCTTTGTATTTAAATAAAGAAGGGACTGAAATGAATAATTATTCAAAAATAATATTAGCGATGGTAAGAAATTTTTGAAGCGTGGATAAACCCTGAAATGATGAAGAAATGGTTTTTTACATTGGAAGGGACGAATAAAGTAACGGCAAATACTCCTGAATTAGGGGGAAGTGAGTTATAAAGGATAAGATTGTAGGAAAAGTGTAGTTTGAGCAATTACTCCAAACTACACTTTTTCTTATGTGAAATATGTACCAAAATTGGAGATAGATTAGTTTGCAAATGAGGAAATAAAGGATTATAGTTTGTGGAGTCATAATTAGTGGATGAGCCTTGGGAGAAAACAGGAAATGTTACAAATGTATTTTGTTAAATAG